>CAYYHT010001013.1:0-2321 GCA_964471355.1 uncultured Enterobacteriaceae bacterium | reverse complement strand
GACCTCCTCGAAGAAGGCGAGATCTGCGGCACCGCCGCGGAGTGCCGGGCCGATCTCATCTGCGTCGCATCCGCCCCCCAGAGTGAACGGGTGTGCGTCGACCCCCTCGTGGGGGCGTTCGACGACGGTACCGGACCGGATCTCACAACGGCGGGGGCCTGGGCACGCAAGCGAGTGACCGAATGGGAATCCCTGGACGCCCGGTGCAACGATGGCAGCCCCTATGCCTACTACGTGTCGCCGGGAACTGGAGCGGGGGCCAACAACTGGCTGGTCTTCCACAAAGGCGGAGGGAGCTGTCCCTCTGAGGACGCGTGCGCGACGCGCTGGGCAAACCAGACCACCTTCATGCGGGGCAACCGCATCCGGAACGCCACATGGTCCCCCGGACCGACCGCGGGAGTTGACGCGGGCCTCTTCGCCCGGGACCAGCAGACCAACCCGTTTGCTAACTGGAACTTCGTGTACTTGATGTACTGCTCCTCAGACAACTTCTCCGGCAGCGCACGCCCAGAAGACGGAGACAGCCACCTGTGGTTCCGAGGGCACGCGAACGTCGCCGCCACCGTAGATGAGCTCATCGCCGGGGTGGATACCTCGGAATTGGGCGTCTCGCTCCCTCCGATGTCCGACGCCGTCGAGGTCGTCGTTGCCGGCGCGTCAGCCGGAGGAACCGGGGCGCGCCACAACATGGACTGGATCGCCGATGCGGTCACCACCGTCGCGCCGCAGGCCCGGATCCGAGGCTTCGCGGACTCCACCGTGGTGCCCGCGATTCGCCCAGAGCAGTACAGCGAGAACCCCACCGCGTGGGATTTCTGGAAGTCCGTGGGGGACGCCGACTGCATCGAGGCCCACCCGGAGAGCTACCGCTGGCTGTGCCGAAACAGCGTTCACCTCGTCAACGGCCACGGCACCGCCGACTACCTGGGCGGCGTCGACACCGGTCACCTCGGTGTCGCGGCGTCGACCGAGATCGCGGCTGTCGAAGATGTGTTTTTCTTCATGTCCCAGTTCGACAACGTGTCGATGCCGCTGATCGGCCAGCTCGGCATGTGCGCCCGAGACACCGAGTGCAACGCGGACGCCGACTGCGCTCCGGGCGAAGGCTGCCTGTTCGGAAGCTGCATGGTCGTCGAGCCTTGCGAGCCCCAGTACTGCACCCCTGACGACACGCCATGCCACGGCATCTCCGGCCCGCCCACCTGCTTCTTGGAGGCAGCCACCCACACCAACGTGTGCGACGACGGCGACCCATCCGCCTGCGAAGATGGCGAAGTCTGCGAGTGGGGATTCTGCCTCGCATCGGGGTACAGCGGCTGTGCCGAAGACTCGGACTGCCCGGACGACTACTCCTGCGAGTCCCACACATGTACCCTCGGCGCAGAGGGCCCAGGGGACTGTACGGCCCCTGGAGCCATCTTCGAGGCTGACTCCCAGACGTGCCGCCAGCAAGCGGGGTGCTCCGACAGCAACCCGTGTGACTCCGGGTACACCTGCATCTCACCCGACATGAACCCCAAGGCACAGACGTCGTCGTGGGGCGTCCGAACCGAGCTCACCAGCAACGGCGTGTACACCCCCAACTCTTTCTCCCACACCGCGTCCATCGGCAAAAAGTTCTACGGACAGAGCCTCCCTCGAATCGCGGGCCACAGCCACGCCGAAGCGCTGTCCCTGTGGCTCGAAGACGCCACAAGCGCGTTCCCTCACGTCGCACCGCCAGGCAACCTCCCCCTCTTGGCGTGGACCGCCGATGTGACCGCGATGGAGGTCGCGTTCGCCGCCCGAACCGTCGGGAGCGGGTGCATCGGAAACGCCGTAGGATTTCGCCTGTGCGACGTCGAGTCTCCCTGTACCGCAGGGGACGCCTTGGCCGTTGGGGCGGTAGGCGACACCACCACCCTCTCCGCCGCCGGTGCCACTCCGGCAGAGCCAATCCAGCTCATGCTGAAGGTGACCGGAAACGACTCGTGCGGGGGCGCAACGGTGACTCCCGAGAGCGGCGCATACCTCGATGTCACTCACACGCTCCCGACGCGGGGAACGTCGGCGACGCTCCGGGTCGCCTTGCCCTCCGTCCCCCTCGGCGACGTCCCCCGGACTCTGTATGTCGGTGCAGACGGAGCGACTTACGCCGATCGCGAGCTCACGACCCTCGTCGCTGGCCGGGTGGACGTCCGCTGACACCAGTCGGACTGCGAAGCACGATTTCGTCGAGCGCCACCCTGTACGCGGGACCTATGAGTCGCTTCGATCCGGCACATGAACGCAAACCGGTGGTGCTCACCGACTGGATGCCCGGCTCGCGATAGCTGGGG
>CAYYHT010001012.1:0-2322 GCA_964471355.1 uncultured Enterobacteriaceae bacterium | reverse complement strand
CCAGCCTGGCCCCGGGCTGCGACTCGGCGACAATGTCCAGGACCTCGCGCTCCTCTTCGGCGGCTGGCGCCACATCACCTTCGACCACACAGACGCAGGTGCCACACAGTCCGGTGCGACACCCAAACAGAATCGGCGAATTTTCGACGGTGAAGGCCTGAGAAAGCGGCGTACCCGCCACCACCAACAGCGGGTCATACCGTGAGTCGGAAAAGCTCACAAGAAAACTCACGCGGCCACCAAGGCAGGGGGCACAAATCGGCCCAGAGCCACCTGATTGGTCGTCAGATAGCGGTCAATCGACGCGTTCTGCATCATCGACATGTCCAGGTTGGATTGCCACATGAACGGCAGGTCATGAACATAGACCTTGTACGTCTCGCGGGCCTCGCGCTGAGTCGCAAACGCCGCCTGCAGCCCGTCGCTGTCCTGGCAGAAACAGCGCCACATCATGTCGCGTGCCCCTCGGTCATCGAACGCGAAGTGCTTGCTGCGCAGCAGACGGTAGACCGCTGCGAACGTGGCTGGCTCGTGCCAGAACAGGCCGCGCACCACCACCGAGAACTTGGCGTGGTCCTGCTGACAGCCCCGGATGCCAAGGTTGGCCACCAGGCTCTCGAAGCGGGTTGGCGATGGCAGGCTTCGCACGACGTCCTTGCCAATGATGGTGCTGCTGTTGAAGTGGTAGCTCTCGTCCTCGAAGTGGTAGGCGCTCACGAGGGACGGGACGGACTGGCCGTCAAAACGGGCCAGCCGCTCCTGAACCATCTTGCCATTCAACGTACGCAGGCCCCGCACGGTCAGGTATTGGCTGGCAATGAACGCGTTGCCCGACGACAGCAAGCCAAAGGTACGCAACTGCAGCTGCTTCCACCAGGTGCGCAGCCTTCCTGAATCCGGGAAGATCATCGTCTCTGCATAGGGGCCGCGCATGGGCCACGTGAACAGGCGCTCGCCAAAGAGCGCCGCCTCGGTGGCCTCATTGATGGTCTGAAACGCCGCAATGTGCGCCCGCTCTTGGTTTGACTCCATGTCGAGGGTGTCGCCCACGACCCGAAAGTCCTCCATGCCGTACAGACCAGCCGCAGCGGTCTGGTTGAAGAAGATGGTGGCGACCTCAGCGCTGATGATCTGGCTGTAATAGGCGACCCAGTACAGCTGATTGAGCAGGCGACGCTGGTCATCGGACGAGCCCTCCCACAGGGCCGTGCCGTGCAACAGCGATTGGTCTTCTGGATTCCACCACTCGAGCTTGGCGGCCTCGTAGTCGAAGGAGGCTGCAGCTTGGTCGAGCTTGGTGGTGTGGTCCTGGCCCCGATTGCGCTTGAGATTCAGCGCGAGCTTGCGCGTCGTCATGACATCTTCGGTCAGGGCGTGAGGCAGCCTGGGCAGCTTCATGACCACGCACCCCGGGCGTCTAGCGCCGCCACAATCGCCGACGCCGTCGGTCGGTCCATCAGGCCTCGCAGCAGCGCCAATCGGTCGCGAACCTGCTCATCGGCGTTGAGCTGATGCAGGACTTCCGTCTTGGCCGCGTTGTCCAAAGGCCCCAACACCGCCGACAGACAGCCGACAACCATCAGCGGACCCAAGAGCACCATGGCCAGAAATCGCTCCAGCAGCGCAGTCGCCTGTTCCACGTCGGCGCCAGACGCCGCCTGGTCGAACAACAACAGGCCCGAACCATGGTGACGGGCCTCGTCTTTCAAGATGCGCTCAAAGGCCGCTCGCAGCGGCGCACTGTGCGTGCCCTCGGCAAGCTGTCGGTAGTGAACCAGGCCCCAGCCCTCGAGCACCACCTGAATCACAAAGATCAGGGTCGCGCGGTCCGCCGTCTCGATCACGTCGGCGAGCAGGGCGTGAAAAGGCCCAGGCCGCGACGGTTCGTCCGGAGGCAGGAAGGCCCCCACCAGATGCAGGTGCGCAGCCTCGTCAGCCGCGAACAGCGAGTACAGCTGCCGTTCCTCGGTCGAGGTGGCCAGCAGTGACATCTGTGCTGTGTAGACCATGCCGGCCTTTTCAATGAACCACGCTTCCTCGAGTGTCGCCCGGCTCGCCGCCGCCACCACCCTCGCCTGCTGGTCTTTGGAAGCATCACGGAAGCATTGGACGCCATCGAGTCCAAAGAAGCTCGCCGGCCAAAAGGGGCCGGTGCTGTTCACTGCAGACACGTCCGTGGTGCGGGCCAGCGCCGACTGCAGCACCGCCCGAAGGCGGTCATCCTCCCCGAGATGTGGGAGGTCCAGAGCGGTGTCGACGTGAACCGTGCGCACTGGTAGACCTCCTATCGGCTAGATCGCGCGGCCGCGCGATCAGACAATA
>CAYYHT010001011.1:0-2332 GCA_964471355.1 uncultured Enterobacteriaceae bacterium | reverse complement strand
GTCTCTGGCGCCGAAAAGAACCTGCGCAAGATGGAGCTCGACCCACGCGACTGGATGTACAAGGCGATGCCCCACAGTGGTCGCTTCATCATTGAAGTGCGCGGTGGATGGGGTGTCGGTGATGTCAGCCGTCGAGCCGACGTGCGCGTCGACGTCGACGAGAATGGGCAGCAGCAGCCGCCTTGGTTCCAGGAAGGGCCCGTGGCCGACTCACAGCCCCGCGGCGGTCTGTTGGTTGGCTATGCCCCGACGGCCATGGTCGACATCAACTTCTTGTTGGGCCTTCAATACGGCGCCAAGGGCCTCACAACAGGCTGGACACAGAATGGCACGGGGGGCGCATCGTCCTCACTCGACGAAGTCGACGCGGTGCAGTTCTACCTGCAGCCGCGCTTGCGCGTCTATTTGGCGCCAACGGGAGTCGCCAAGCCGTACCTGTTTGCCCACGGCGAGACGCGAATCTTCGACAGCTACGACATCGAATCACCCGAGGCGATCACCTATCCAGAGCCCCCCGGTGGCTACGTCAGCGGCGCCGGAGGCGGAGGCGGAATCGTGTTCGATCCGGGGCCGATCGTGGGCTTCTTCATCGAGGGTTCGTACACCCAGCACTTCGGGCTTCGCGCCTCGTACGCCCAGGACGGCGTGGTGCCGGTCGTGGTCCCCGAGCACGCCACTCCAGCGGGCAACACCATCGGTGGTGCGGCGGGTCTGCAGTTCCGGCTCTAGCCCTTGTCGAACCTGGCCAAACCACAGATTCGACCGACGGTCGCTCAGATCGACCTCGCGGCCCTTCAGCGCAACTACGAGCGGGTCGTGGGCCGCATACCGGGGGGCACCGAGGTGTTGGCGGCAGTCAAGGCCGATGCCTACGGGCACGGAGCCGTCCGTGTAGCCTTGGCCTTGCAAGATGTGGGCTGCGGCTGGTTTGGCGTGGCGATGGTCGAAGAGGGACGGCGCTTGCGCGAAGCCGGGGTGACGGGGCGAATCATCGTGCTCAGCGGTTCGGGACGTAGCGGCGCAGGGACGGCACTCGAGCGGGACCTGACCCCGGTCGTGTTCGATCTGGACGTGGCACGCCGCCTCGATGCCGCGGCGGCTGAACGAGGACGAGCACTGCCAGTCCACGTCAAGGTCGACACCGGAATGGGCCGCCTTGGAGTGCCTTGGCGTGACTGGCGATCCTTTGTCGAGCAGCTCGCACAGCTGCGTTGGCTACAGGTCGAGGGCCTCATGTCTCATCTAGCCAGCGCCGAGAGCGATGAGCTGCTCACCGCACGACAGCGGCAGCGCTTCGAGACTGCAATCGACGAGGCCAGGGAGGTGGGCCTCAACCCGTCGGTACAGCACATCGCCAACACCGCCGGACTGCTGGTCGATTCCGCGCTCGGCTACGGTCTGGTTCGACCCGGAATCGCACTGTATGGGGCATCAGCGGGGGGCGGCCTCACCGATGACCTCGGACTTGAGCCCGTGATGACGGTCCGGACCCGCGTGTTGCACGTAAAGGCGATTGAGGCGGGTGAGGGGGTCTCGTACGGGCAGACATGGGTTGCGCCAAGGCCATCCCGGATCGCCTGGCTGCCTGTGGGCTATGCCGACGGCTACCCACGTTCGCTATCTGACAAGGCCCACGTGCTTGTCCACGGGCAGCGAGCCCCGGTCCGCGGACGCATCTGCATGGACCTCACTGCGATCGATGTGACCGACATTGCGGGTGTGGAACAGGGCGATGAGGTCGTGTTGATCGGTCGGCAAGGAGAGGCCACGGTGTCTGCTGAAGAGCTCGCCGGTCACGCGGACACGATTGCGTACGAGATCTTGTGCAGCTTCTCGGCACGTGTGCCCAGGCGCCACCTCATTTCCTTCCCCTCAGTTCGTCCGACCTGAAAACCGCCCCCAATGCGCCCGCCCGAGGGGCCTTGTGCACAGGGGGTCGGGTCTGCTATCCATCGAGATCGAGCGGCATGGCGTTGTCCTGTGCATGTGTGCTCCTGGTGGGGATACGAAGTGGGAAAAAAGGAAGTCAACGACGACATGGCGTCGTTCTTTGGAGACGATGACCTGGACTGGCTCTCAGACGAGGAGTCCCAGGAAATCGCCCGCAAAGAGGCCGCCGCCCAGGTCGCCGCAGCAGAAGCTGCAGCGGCCGCCGCCCAGGAAACGGCTGCCGCTGCCCAAGCCGCCGCAGACGCTCAAGCCGCCGCAGACGCTCAGGCCGCAGTGGACGCAGCCGCGGCAGAAGCCGTCGCAGCCGCGGATGCGGCCGTGCAGGTGACAGAACCCGTGCCCGAACCCGAGGCCGAACTGCTGCCTGAGATCGACGCCGAGC
>CAYYHT010001010.1:0-2332 GCA_964471355.1 uncultured Enterobacteriaceae bacterium | reverse complement strand
GTCCGTGACCGCCGACACGGACCGAATCCACCAGGTCATGCTCAACCTGATCTCGAACGCAGCCAAGTTCACCGAAATGGGAACCGTGTCGCTGCGAACGTGGGCCAGCGACGCACATGTGCATTGCGAGGTCAGCGACACCGGCATCGGCATCGCGGAAGATGAGCTGGGTTCGGTGTTCGACAGCTTTCGCCAAGTCGGCGGCGACTCATTGACCGAAAAGCCCCTGGGGACCGGATTGGGCCTCGCCATCTGCCGAGAGATCGTCACCGCGCACGGCGGCGAACTGGCCGTCTCCAGCACTGTTGGAGTCGGTACTCAGTTCGCGTTCAGCCTGCCGCGCTAGACTGGTCTCATGAGACGGGAAGTACTCCACGGAAGCGTCAGCCTCGAGCGGTGTGCTGGCTACATCAAGGTCTGGCACACACGCAGCGCTCGGACGGCATCCGAGGCCAAGCTGGTGTGTGAAGCCATGGACGACGCGATGAAGGAGTGGAGCCTCAACCGCCTGTTGTTCGACTCCCGCGATGCCGACGAGACCCCCAAAGAGGTCGGGGCCTTGATCTGGGGATGGATGACCGAGCATCCGACCCTTGAGCGCGTGGCGACCGTGGTCCACAGCAAAGAGCTGGCTGACAGCGTCAACATCCGCGGTGTTGGCAAAGAGCTGCGCATTCGCTCCTTTAGCGCATCGCCCGCCGCCATCCGCTGGCTTACCCTGCTCGGCTGATGCCAAGAGCACCGCGCGCGCACTCCTCGAGAATGAGCGCGCGCGCCCGCTCATAGCTACGGTTGGTCCGTCACAACGCCGGGCCGATCTTTGCACCGTCGTGAACCGAGCGTGGCCACTGCCGCGCAGGAGGTTTCCATGACCACATCCTCGAAGCTGACGGCCACATTCAGTGCTGGGGCAACAACGACGGCGGCAAGGCCGAAGCACCCTAGCCGCGGCTTGGGGCTCTCCGTTCGCTCCCGGACCATAGGGTATGGTCCGGGCGATTTGGAGGGTCCATGAGCGTCACGCTGCCACAGAACGACTCACACGCAGACAAGCGCGTCGCCGCACTGCGCAAGCAGCGCACCATCTACCGCTATGCCTATGACTGGCCGGTGGGGGTGGCCACGGGCTCCGAGCTGCAGAGCAGCGACAACTACACCCTGCCCTACGTTGCCAAGGCCGCCGAGGTGTACGCAAAGATGGGCCTGAACGTCGCCGAAATGGAAATCGAGGGTTTCGACGCCGAGAAAGCCGCCGCCGCACTCGAAAAGCAGCTCGCGGCCGTCACCAAGCCCCACCACCTGCACGACGTCATCTTCACCGCCCCCCAAGACGTCGCCAAGCACATGCCGGAGCGCCCACCCGAGACCTGGGACGAGTACCGCAGCTTCTTCCAGACCATCTCACCGGTCCCCATGGTCTCTTGGTTCGACAAGGGCGGCGTCGACCTGGATCTCGCCTTTGCCTGGCAACGCACTGGCGGCGTCAACCCCATGGTGCTGGCCCGAGCCGCGTCGGTGCCCGACCACTTCGCGGTCGACCCGGCCCGCTGTAAGGGCTTGCTCGGCGGAGACACGCTCGAGGCCGCGGGTGCCGAAAATCGCCTGTACCTGGCTGACTACGCTGTGCTCGACGGGGTCAAGGCCGGCGTCACCGACGGCATCCAGAAGTACTGCACAGCTCCCATGGCCTTGTTTGTCGTCGACAAGTCGTCGGGTCACCTGCGGCCGATCGCCATCCAGCATGGCCAAGCCCCCGGTCCAGACAGCCCCGTGGTCTACCCCGACCAGGAGTGGACTTGGCGCACCGCGCAGCTGTTGGTGCAGATCGCCGATGCCAACCACCACGAGGCCATCACCCATCTGGGCCGAACCCACCTGGTCATGGAGGCCGTCGGGCTCGCGATGCACCGGCAGCTGGGAGCCGACCACCCCATTCACCGGCTGCTCACCCCCCACCTGCACCTGACCTTTGCCATCAACCACTCCGCCAAGACGTCGCTCATCGCGGAAGGCGGCGTCGTGGACCGCTGCTTTGTGGCCGAGATCAACACGCTGTCGGCAGTCATCAAGCTGGGGGTCGACACCTACCGCCTCGACGAGACATTCCCCCTGCAAGACCTGGCAGCGCGCGGACTCGACGACACCGAGGCCCTGCCCACCCACGCCTATCGCGACGACGCCAACGAGATCTGGCCCATCGTGCTCGAGTACGTCAGCGACTACCTCGACCTGTACTACCGCTCGGACGAGGACGTGCAGAACGACTACGAGCTGACCGCCTTTGTGCACGAGCTGTCCGCAAATGACGGAGGCCGCCTGCGGGGAGTGCCCA
>CAYYHT010001009.1:0-2334 GCA_964471355.1 uncultured Enterobacteriaceae bacterium | reverse complement strand
CTGGGTCTATATAGTGGCGCGCCTGTGGGAGATGACGCCCTGCTGCGCCTCGGCCGTCGACGTCGAGAAGTCGCCGATGATGGTGCCCTCGCCAAGAGTGGTGTTGAAGCAAGTGATGGCCTCGGTGCTGCCGCCAAAGCTCAGGTCAACGGTCGGCCCGCCGGTCGTGGCTTCGCAGTGCTGCACCGCAGAGATGGCGCGAGACGTGCCGGTCAGGGTGCTGTCTGTGGCCGCCAGACCGTCATCGAGCACCGGGGTGGTCCAGGTCAGCGTGGTTGTCCCACTGCCACCGGACACGGTGACCGACTCGCTGACGACCTCGGCGCTGACCGTGCTGTCGAGAGTGACCGCTCCGTTGTAGCTGGCGATGTTGCCGAAGCTGTCCAGGGCGAACACGGTGACCAGGCTGGCTTCGTCAATCCAGACCCAGGCCGGGGCCTGGACCGAGAAGGACGCCGCCGCAGCCGCGCCAATCATCAACGGCGACGAGCTGCCCAAGTCGGTGCCGAGCTGAGCAGATGTGAGCACCGTCGCACCGGCCAGCTCAAAGCTCGCGGTGGCGCTGGCCAAGCCGAACTCATCGAGCTCAACGGCATCGATGACCATCGTGCCGCCGCTATCGACCACGTCCAGCACCGACTCGGTCTGGACCAAGTAGGGGTTGCCGTAGATGTCGAAGCCAGCAAAGGCGATGGCGACCGACTCACCCGCGATAGCCGAGCCCGGGTGGCTGATGGACACGATCGCGAGCGGACCGTTGATCACATCAAAGGGGTCGGCCACGGACCCAGACAGCGCGACCGTTGCATCGGATGCCAGGACCTGCAGATGCGTCCCCTGCAGCGCCGTCTCGAAGGTGCAGTCGAACCAGGCCTGGTCGTCTGGTGGGGACAACGAGGCCACGCAAGCCGGTACCTCGCCATCGCTCGTGAACTCGAACACGTAGTCACTGATGTCTTCAGGACGCAGCTGATTGCCGAAGGTGTCGGTCACCGAGACCGCGACAGGTACCGGCACGCCAGCGACCACTTCAGTCAGCTGCATGGAGGGCGTGGCCGCCATTCCCTGACCCGGGGTGACCTCGTACAAGTCCGAGTCCCCCCGCTTTCCGTTGTCATCTTGGACCCGCGAGAACACGTCGACCTCGGCAACCTGCGAGGTGATCTTGCAGTTCAGCACACCGGTCTTGACACAGCTCTGGGCGCTGATGCCGCTGACCGAGTCGGTGACGTCCAGGGCATTGCCCGTCCACAGCGCATCGTTGCCGAATGCGTCGCGAGGGTGGATGACCAACAGCTGAGCCAGGGGATCACCGGCCTGGACTTCGGGCTGGAACTTCAGCACGTCGAAACCGGTGTACTCCGCCGCCACCACATCGATCAGCTCGGACGTGCCCTGCGGCCACTGCCCGTTGATCGTCGTGATGCGGTCCTCGTTGCAGTTGGGCGTGCCTGTGGCGACCTTGAGATCAGCGGTGACGACCGCGTAGCCGTCAACCAGGGTCACCGAATCGGACCACCCAAGCCCCAGCGGCGGACGCGAGCACTGGCTGCGCATCAAGATGGTCTCGGTCACGTCGGTGACCTCGTTGCCAAACTGGTCGATGAGCTGCAGTTCCATCGCGAAATTTTCGCCGGCGATGGTCGTGAATGGCTCGGACTGAAGTCGAATATCGACCGACAGATTGGTGCCGGGGTTGAAGATGAGACGGTAGCTCGCCTCGTCGACGCTGCCATCGGGCCCGACGGGATTCTTGGGACGCACGGTGACGGTGACGATGTCGGGCGAGGTCAGAGTCAGCGGACATGCAGCCGTGCCGTCCGGACCCAGGTCGCCGTGGATGAGCGTCGGGTTGTCTGCAGGTTCCTCCACCTGGTTGACCAGGCAACCGCCAAAGATGGCGGCGATGTCCGTGGCTCCGGTGTCCGAGGTCACCTCAACAATCACGCTCATGTCCGTGGCGACCTCGTTGTCATCGGGGTCGAGCAGCGTGATCTCGAGCAAGGCGGCCTGGTTGACCTCGAACTCGATGGGGCGGTCCGGCAGCGGCGTCGAGATGGTGAGCTTGGCCGCCTGCGTCTCGGCAACGGTGTATGCAGAGAGCAGCGACGCTGTGCGTCCGGTCGGGGTCTCGAGCACCAGGTCGTACAGCCCCAGAGGCAGGCCCCCGGGAACACGGGCGGCGATCTCGGTGTACGAGTTCAGGTCGATGGTGGGCAGCGGAAGCTCGTGGGCCGCAGCCTCATCGCTGCCTATCGGCCCAAGCAGACGCACGAAGAACTGATCGTCGACGTCATCGCGGCCGTCCGACGCGTTGATCGACACCCGCGGATA
>CAYYHT010001008.1:0-2335 GCA_964471355.1 uncultured Enterobacteriaceae bacterium | reverse complement strand
CAGGCCGGCGACCAGATCGATGGCGTCGTCCAGGCAGTTTCGCTCTTGAGCCTCGAGCAGAAAGCGCCCAAGACCCGCCTCCATGGGCATGCCAAACAGAACTCTGCCACGCTCGGTCAGGCCATCGGCGTCGAGAGCCCCCAGGATGATCAGCTGCTCGCGGGCATCGGCGACGGCGTAGTCCCGAGGCGCGTCGATAAAGGGCAGGTCCAGATCTGCGGCGCCACAGGCCGCGGACGCCAGCAACAGCGGCACGAGAGACTCGCGGTGCAGCTCGGGCGGGGTTCCCGGCTTCAGCGGCGCCGAGGCATCCCACAAGTGCAGCGCGACCCCCGCTCGGGTTCGTCCGGCTCGACCCGCTCGCTGTGCGGCGCTGTCCTGGGCGATGGCCGTGAGAGCGAGGTAGCCGCGCCCATGGTGGTAGCGGGTTCGCCGCACGAGTCCGCAGTCCACCACCACCCCCACCCGCGGCACGGTGACCGAAGTCTCGGCAACGTTGGTGGACAAGATGATGCGACGCCGGTTGCCGGGCTCAAAGATGCGCGCCTGAGCGTCCAGTGGCAGTCGTCCGTGCAGCTTCAGGACCTGAGCGTCGACCCCCTGCAGGCTGTCGGCGACTCTCTCGATCTCTCCAACGCCGGGCAGAAAGACAAGCAGGTCACCGTCATGCTCCAGGCCCTCGTGAATCGCGCGACTCACCCGTCGCTCCAGGCCATTGTCGGTCGGCAGCTTCTCGCCGAGTGGGCGGTACAGGCGCTCGACAGGGAACATGCGCCCCTCCCCCTGCAGATGCGGTCCACCGATGTGCGCCGCCACCCGGTCCCCATCGAGGGTGGCGCTCATGACCCCCAAGGTGCCGTCGTAGTGCGCCAGCAGCAGCGCCAGCAGCAAGTCGACGTCCAAGGTGCGCTCGTGAAACTCGTCCAAGATGACGGTCGCGAATCGTGAGATGTCCCCCGAAGCCACCATGCGCAGGACAACCCCAGGCGTGGCATAGACGATGGCGGTGGCGTCACGGGCTCTGCGGTCGTTGCGCACGATGTAGCCCACTCGCTCACCCAGCCCGCTGCTCTCTAGGCTTGCCACACGCATGGCCAGACCACGAGCGGCGACCCGCCGCGGCTCCACCACCAGAACCCGTCCGCGCTCGGTGCACCAGCGCGGCACTTGGGTGGACTTACCAGAGCCCGTCGGCGCGCTGAGCACAAAGCGCCGGCCGTCCAAGGTCGCCAGCAAGTCCGCACGAATGCTGTCGATGGGTAGCTGCATTGGCCCCCTTCTAACCAATGGTGCCCGGTCCAGGGCAAGCCGTACCGTCGTTGGGTTACCCGGGTCGCCTAGAGGCGGAGGGTGCCCATGTCGCTGTACGAAAACGTGCCGCAGCTCATCAAGATGCTGCGCAACCTAGATGGCTGGCTCGAAGAGGGAGCGGCGTTCGCTGTCGCCCGTGAGTTCGACCCGGACGCGCTCCTGCAGGCTCGACTGTTCCCCGACATGCATCCGCTGGTGCGGCAGGTTCAGAACGCCTGCGACACCGCCAAGTTCTATGGCGCGCGGCTGTCCGAGACCGAAGCCCCCAAGCATCCAGACACCGAGACCACGATGCTCGAAATTCGCGCTCGAGTTGCGGCCACCATCAAGTACCTCGAAGGCCTCGATGCCGCACCATTCGAGGGCTCCGGCTCACGGGCCCTGCACCTTCCGATGCTCAAGGGCGGCAGCGTCACCGGCGACGACTACACCCGTGACTTCGCCCTGCCAAACTTCTACTTCCACGCCACCACGGCGTACGCACTGCTGCGACAGTCCGGTGCCAAGCTCGGCAAGAAGAAGTTCCTGGGTCGCATCAATATCGCTCCAGCCGAGTAGTTCAGCGCCCGGCGAACTACGTCAGCTTCGCCTCAATGCGCTCGACCCCGGCATCGGACTGCAGCTGCGCCCATTGCTCCAGGGCGATTTCGTACGCCGAGCGCAGATAGGCCTGCTCGGCATCTTCGAGACGTCCTTGCAGGCGGCGCACCTCGGCGAGTCCGTGCAGGTTCTCGCTGTACTTGGCTCGGCTGCCCAGCTCGATCCACATCTCCATCGCGCGGCGAAAACAGGCTGCAGACCGGTCCCAGTCCAGTCTCAAGCGAGCGATATCCCCCTGTGAGCGCACGCAGTCCGCAATGCCCTCGCGTGCGTCCAGCCACTCCCAGATGGCCAGCGCCTGACCGACCTGGTCCGATGCGACGTCGAGATCGCCGCGCAGGATGGCGACCCACCCAAGACCCCGCAAGCAACGAGCTCACGCGCATCGACGTGTGGTCAGCACGCTGCAAACCGCCACCCACGC
>CAYYHT010001007.1:0-2338 GCA_964471355.1 uncultured Enterobacteriaceae bacterium | reverse complement strand
AGGTGTTAGCTGAGGTGTCAGGTATTTCCATTTTCCATTTTCCATTTTCGCCGCCGGTCAGATTCGGGTCGCTCCCTCTCCTAGAGTAGGGGCGTGAATGAGCTTCCCGCCGACGTCGATCTGGGTGCACACGACCTGCGCGAGTGGGTCGAGCTGGGCTTGGCGCGTGCTGGGCATCTGCTGACGGCGGGCGAGCGCCTGATTGCGGGCCGTGTGCTCGATCTGCGGGGACCTCCCGCCCGGCTGTACGCGCGCTTGACCGCGCGTCGCGGAACGATCTCTCGGGTGGACCAGCTGGCCGGGCTGGGGGTGCCTGACGGTGAAGACGCCGCCGCAGCCCTGATCGAGCTGGGTCTGGCAGACACCTTGGTGCCGTGGCCCCAGCGCGCTTCGGCCTGCACCGTCAAAGAGCTCAAGGCGGGCTGCAAGGTCGCGGGGCTGCCGGTTGGGGGGCGTCGCGACGACTTGGTGCAGCGGCTGCAGAGCCATCGGGGCTGGAGCCAACAGCGGTGGCTCCGGGTTCGGCACCGTGGTTTGTTGCGCCGAATGGGGCGCTGGGCCACTTGGCGCCGGCACCCTGACCGGGCCGCTCAGGTGGTTCGGCGGCTGGGCCACGTGCGGTGGCCCGAGTACGCCACTACCCGGGGAGCAGCACTGCACCCCGACCGGCGGCACCTGATTCGATGGGAGGCACTGGTCCGAGGACTCGACGTGCTGCCCGTCGACGATCTGCTCGTGGCCCTCGAGAACGAGACGCACTGGGCACCCGGCCGACTGGACCTGCGTCGTTCACTCGCCCGCCGCATCGCGGCCCATGGGCGCGAGATCGAGCGCCAGAAACAACCCGATCAGGCCCGGGGGGTGTACGAGCGGCTGATTGCCACCGGACATGTCCAGCCATCTGAGCTTGCGGTCCGCATCGCGCGTACCTTCGAGAGCCAAGGCAGCGGTCGCCAGGCCCTGGCCACGCTTGCCGACAGTCGCGCCCAGGCCAGTCCTGTCGATGCCACCGCCATCGCTCGGGCCGGCCGTCGTCTGGCTCGCAAGCTTCGATCGAGCTGGCCCCCCGACCGTCCACGCCGCTCCCCGAGCGTCCGGGACATTCGCTTGAGCGAGGCACCGCTCGAAGGCCCCCGTCCGGGCTACCGCACCCGGACTGGCTCGGCACCCGTCGAAGCCGCGGTGAAAGACCTGCTGGCCAGCTTGGGACGCGTGGCCCTGCACGTCGAGGGAGGCCTGTGGCGCACTCTGTTCGCGCTCCTCTTTGCCGAGACCTACTTCCTGCCTGTGCCAGGTGCGCTGCCCACACAGCTGCTGTCTGGGCCGGTCGACCTAGGCAGCCCCGCCTTTGCCCGTGCCCGACAGCAGGCGGTCGACGAGGTGTTGGCGGCCGTGCGCACAGGACAGGCGGCTCAACGCGT
This sequence comes from uncultured Enterobacteriaceae bacterium, assembly GCA_964471355.1. Taxonomy (GTDB): domain Bacteria; phylum Myxococcota_A; class UBA796; order UBA796; genus CAYYHT01. The sequence continues at coordinate 917 of CAYYHT010001007.1, read as the reverse complement.
CCATGCGGCCGACCTCAAGTGGCGGGGGGTACGCCTGCGCGGGGCCAGCTGGGACATCGAGACCAAATTGCTGGTTGCCGCGGCGGCTTCTCTTCCAGCCAGCGCCCTGGCGGCCATTCTGCAGCGCTTTCTGGACGAGGGCTGGTCCGCATCCCGCGGATTGCCGGACCTCGTCCTCTTTCCTGGGCCGGTCGTCGCTGTGCCAGGTGCGCTGCCGTCAAAGCTACCCGCTGGACTTGTGCTCGCCGAGGTCAAAGGCCCGCGCGACTCGGTTCGCGACGAACAGTCGGTGTGGTTCGACGTGTTGCTTGGCGCCGGCGCTTCGGTCGAGCTGTGGCAGATCACCGGGTGAGCTGTGTTGCTAGAGCTCGGCCCCAGACTCGTCGACCTCGGCCGTAAACTCGGTCTCCCAGTCCAGCTCGAGCTCGTCGACGGGCTCGAGCACGCGAGCGACCATGACGGCGATGTGCTCATTGCTGGCATGTCCATCGATGTCCTGGATGCCAGCAAGCGCTTGCGAGAGCGCAGATGCCGTCTGGAAGCGGCGATTCGGGTCCCGCTGCAGCGCCCGCTCAAAGAAGGCCAGCCAGTGTGGGCCGACCTCGGGTCGGTGAACATCGACGGTGGGAATGTCGTCCTCGACCACGGCCAGCATCGAGGCGCCGTCGTGTTCGCGTCGGAAGAGGCTGCGGTTGCAGACCAGCTCCCACAGCAAGACGGCCAGCGAGAACAGGTCGGACCTGGCGTCGACGGCGTCGGCGCGCAGCTGCTCGGGAGCCATGTAGCTTGGCTTGCCCACCAGGGTCTTGGTGTGCTCTTCCCGTGCGTCGCCCAAGGCTCGGGCGACGCCAAAGTCCAGCACGCGGATCAGATCGGAAGAGCACACGTCTGAACTCCAGTCACCGATGTATCTCGTA
>CAYYHT010001006.1:0-2344 GCA_964471355.1 uncultured Enterobacteriaceae bacterium | reverse complement strand
GGACGCATCGACGGCCTCGAGCAGCCGCGACCAGCCCAGCCAAGCCGCTTGATAGCGGTCCTCGAGCTTGTCGACGAAGTCCTCGGGGTCGATCTGGATGGTGGCTCGATTTCGCTCAAAGAGCACGTCATAGAAGTCATCGGTGTGGACCTCATAGGGCCGGTCGAGCACATCGAGAAAGTCGTCCCACTCGTCAGCCGTGACATCCCAGCGGTCGGTGGGAATGTTCGCGTCCACAGCGTCGATGTGCTTGCGCAGGCTGGTCAAGCCCAGCTGAATCTCGTCGAGCTGCGCCATCACTGCGCCCAGCAGTGCGGTGGTCGCAGGACCCTTGAGCTTCAGGTCGACCACCTTGTCACGCAGGGTCGCATCGACGTACAGGCCCGCTAGCGCGGTATCGGCCCGGTCTAGATCGTGGCGCCATGCGTCGGTCGTGCGCTCGAATTCCTCGCGGGCGGCATCGGCGAGCTCCCGGCGCCGGCGGCGCGCCATCGTCAAGGCAATGACGCCCAGAGCCAGCACCGTCAGTCCGAGAATTCCGCCTCCTGCGTACAGGGTGTGCTGCCACGCCTGCTCGACGGCCACCTGTCGTGCAGCTTCGTCGAGCCGGGCCTCTTCAGCACGCTCCTGCCTTTGTCGCTTCCACTCTTTGCGTTTCGCCTCGGCCCTCTCGACAGACTTGGCCTGGAAGGCGTTGTACTCAATGCCCTTGTCAATGCGCGCATCCAACCCTTCCACCAGCGCGGCGAGCGCTCGGTCGAAGTCGCCTGACGGAGCCCACTCCATGAACGTGCGGTCGATAATGGAGCCAAGTTGCTCGCCGTGCAGCCCCAGCTCGGTGTCCCAGCGGCTGCCCGCCAAGATGCGCACCTCTCGGTCGTCTAGGGCCAACACCACCAAGCTGCCTTCGGAGAAGTCGACCGCATCGGCAATCGTCGGGTCGTTCGCCGCCTGCACCTTCCAGCCCGCCCAGACTCCTTCGAGAGCGTCGGTCGTCTCGGAGTCGTGACCCTGCTCAATGGTGCCGTCGATCACGGCCTCAAAGACCACCACATAGGTCGGATGCTCGGGGCTGGCGCAGGCCTGGCGCACGCGCTTGGCCAAGAAGGCGTAGCCATCGGGCTGAATATAGGCGCACTGCCCCGGCACAAACGTCGGCACATCCCACGCGGACGCGGGCATGGCCAGGACGAGGGCAAGCAAGACAGACAACCAGGGCCTCCAACGGTCCCCCGAAGCGTACACCGTGCAATCCTGATCTATTCTGTGCCCATGACGACACTTCTGCTCGCCCTGCTGATTGCATGCAGCGGCCCGACCGACCTGCCCAAGCCCAGCCCTCCGCCCGACTGGCCGATGGGCGACGAGACCGCTGCGCCACCCGCTGCAGACAAATCGACCGATGCGGCCCCAGCAGACGCGGCAACGCCAGAGGACGGCGAAGCAAAGAATGTGGGCGACGGCACCGAGCCCACGCCTGCTCCCGAGGACGGGGCGCCTGCAGAAGGTGCTGCCACGGACGAAGCACCAGCCACCGAGCAAGCGCCCCCAGCCGAAGAAGCGCCTGGCACCGAAGCCCCGCCCACCGAGTGAGCGCTACTTCTTGGTCGCCGAGGCGGCCAGCTTGGCTTGGATGAGTCCGTCGATGCTGCCAAAGCTCTTGCTGCGGCCGTCGCGGCTGTAGTCGCCGTACTGCACCTTGGCCTTGGGGTTGTTGCCAAACGTCTTGCTGCCGCCGCCACTCGCGCCGATGGTCTGGCTGCCCGTGCCCATGTACATCTCGACGTGGCTGATGCCTGAGGAGCCCCGGTAGAACACGGGGTCGCCCTTCTTGGGCTTGGCGGTACCTGGCAGACGTCCGCTGATTCCGGCGGCGGTGTCGTCTCCCCAGCTGACGAGCCCCGTGTCCTGGCGCAGCACGAACAACACAAAGCCCGAGCAGTCGAAGTTACCGGGGCCATCGGCTCCCCAGTAGTAGGGGGCTCCCATGTGGGATTCCGCTGCGCCAATCACCGCGTCGCGCAGAGTGTCATAGGCCTCGTTGCCCTCGAAATCGCTCTGCTCGCCGCCGCCCTTGGGCTGCGTGGCCTTGGGAATGTCCTTGCTGGTGGGGTCGTTGAGCTTGCCGGCGGTGCCTGGACCGACCACACCGTCCGCCGACAGGCCATTGGCTCGCTGGAACTGCCGCACCGCGTAGTCGGTCTGGGCGCCAAACACGCCGTCCACGTCCATGGTGGCACCCTTCTTGTTCAGCGCATTCTGCAGTGCCGACACGATGGAGCCGCGGCTGTTGAAGGACAGCAAGGGGTCACCGGTGACGGCTGGCCGACCCGATGTGTCGGTC
>CAYYHT010001005.1:0-2347 GCA_964471355.1 uncultured Enterobacteriaceae bacterium | reverse complement strand
CGGCAAGACCTCGCCCAAGGGTGTGGTGCTCGACGGTCCGGGCCTCAAGTTCGTCGATCTCGGTGACGAGTACACCGAAGCCGATTGCTTGGTGCACGACGAGACCAACCTGCAGCAAGCCCAGTTGCTCGCGCAGCTTGCGTACCCAGACCCGACCCCGGTCGGCGTGCTGTACCGCATCGTCAAGCCGACCTACGAGAGCAAGTTCCAAGGTCAAGTGGCCGAAGCCCGCGAAAAGAAGGGCTGGGGCGACCTCAAGCAGCTGGTCTACGCCGGCGACCTGTGGGACGTCTCCTGAGCTCCGAGCTCACGCCGATTGCAGATGTAGACCCCGAGCAAGCCAAGCGCCTGCTCGGGGTCTTCTGCGATATCGACGACACGCTGACCCACGACGGGCGCATCGTGCCAGAGGCCTTCCTCGCTCTGCATCGCGCTCAACAGGCGGGACTGCGGGTGGTGCCGATTACCGGGCGCCCGGGTGGCTGGGTCGACCACTTCGCCCGCATGTGGCCGGTCGACGGTGTGGTGGGCGAGAACGGTGGGCTGTGGTTCTACATGGCCGATGGTCAGCTTCAGCGGCGCTTTCTGCAGTCTGCCCAGCAGCGGCATGACAACCGGGAGCGCCTGTCGGCCCTGGGCGTCGAGATTCTGGCAAAGGTGCCTGGCTGCGCACTGGCATCGGACCAGCCCTACCGCGACCTGGACCTGGCCATCGATTTCTGCGAGGACGTACCCGCCTTGGGTGACGAAGCCATCGACGCCATCGTGGCCTGCTTCGACCAAGCCGGGGCCACCAACAAGGTCAGCAGCATCCATGTGAACGGGTGGTTCGGCGACTTCGACAAGTTGAGCGGCTGTCGCCACCTCGTGCGCGACCTGTGGGGCGAAGAGCTCGACACCAGCCGCTACGCCTACTTTGGGGACTCGGCCAACGATGAGCCGATGTTCGCCGCCTTCGGCCTGTCCGTTGGCGTGGCCAATGTCCAACGCTTCCTGCCACGCATGGACGCTTGGCCGACGTACATCACTCAGGGTGAAGGCGGGCACGGCTTTGCTGAAGCCATGGACATCTTGATGGGCCACCGCGCCGACTGATTGCTAGGCGATCAGCGCCATGGCCACACCTGCCGCTATTTTGGCGCCGAGGTCGTTGCTGCAGCCAGCGGTGTGGGGAGTGAAGATCACGCCCTCGACCGCCGCTCCCTGGGCCATCAAGGGGTAGGGCTCTTGGGGGAACACGTCGACCGAGACGCCGCGCAGTCGGTTGTCTCGCACCATCTGGACCGCCGCCTCGACGTCGAGGCAGGCGCCCCGGGCGGTGTTGACAACCACGGCGTGCTGCGGGAGCCGGGCCAAGCGCTCGGCCGATAGCAGGTTGCGGCTGGTGTCGGTGAGGTTGCAGTGCAGGGTCACGGCGTCTGCGAAGGGCAGCGCCTCGTCGATGGACATCTTGCGGACTCCCGGCGGACTGGACGCGGGATCACACCCGATGACGTCGGCTCCGATCAGCGACAGCAGGTCGGCCATGCGGGTGCCGATGACGCCCAGACCCACCACGAGCACCCTGGACTCACGCAAGGTCAAGGGTGCGAGGTCGGGCACGTCTCCCCGGGCCCAGTGCCCGGCGACGGCGGCCTCTTGAAATGCAGGGGCGCGCCGCATGAGCGAAATCAATGCACCAAGGGAGTGCTCGACGACCTCGTCACGCCGGGCCAACGGGCAGCGTGAGACACGAATGCCGATGGACTCAGCGAACGCCACATCGATGTGGTCGTGGCCGCTCGTGGTCGCGATGACGCGGCCGCTGTCCATGCGGGTGAGCACGTCGCGGTTGACTCGCACGCCGCTGTTGACCACCAGCACATCGATCTGGTCGAGGCCATCGGGCGGGGTGCGGTCTTCGCGAAGAGTCCAGGTGTAGCCAAGCTCGGTCGCCTGCTGCCGCTCAAGCGCCATCTGCTCGTCCGTCTCGTAGGCCGAACGCCCCCACCGCATCAGCACTTTTTCGCTCATCGTCGAACTCCCGGACGGAAATTGGTCGCCTTTGGTCACAGACTGCGGTGACGGCGTCCGATCCCGCAGCTAAGTCGACTGCGACGCCCACGGGAGAAATCGATGGCCAAAATTCGCACCCTGTTCGTCTGCGGTCAGTGTGACTACAGCACCCCGAAATGGCTGGGAAAGTGCCCCGAGTGCGGATCGTGGAACAGCTTCACCGAGCAGCGCCAAGAGCCCGCTCAAAAGGGTCAGCCCCGGGCACTCGCGTCGGCACCCCGACCGATTCCCATCGACGACGTCGCGGCCATGGCCGCGCACCCCACAGCCTTCACCCGCGTCATGCCCTGCG
>CAYYHT010001004.1:0-2351 GCA_964471355.1 uncultured Enterobacteriaceae bacterium | reverse complement strand
GCAATGGCCACCCGCGGCTTCTTTTCGATGGTCGGGCGTGCAAAGGGCACCGGCCGGCGGGGTTCGGGGGTTCGCTTGGCGGTGACCCGACCCAGGTCGGTCAGCAGATCGAAGTCGGGTTTGGCAAAGCCTGCGGGAGGAGAGCCACATGCGACCTTGAGCTGGTCGCCATCCATCATGACCGTGATGTCCTCGGTCTCGGACGCCATCGGCAGCTGACCGTCATTGAGCGAGCGCTTGAGGCTGCGGTACTGCACCGAGCAAGGCTGCATCATCGAAGACAGCTTGAGCCAGCTGTTGTCCAGCGCACGCATCTTCCAGGCCCGATCTCGGCCCCCGGCCTTCTCGATGCGGACGCGTTCGGCGGCATAGCCCCAGCCATAGAGCATGCTGGTCAGCCCGCGCTCGTCCTCGGGATGTCCCTCGAGGGCCAGACCAGTCAGCACTTCTTGGCGGGTCTGGAGGAAGAAGCCCTCTTCGACTCGGCGGGAGGTCGGCAGCACGCCCTCTTTCTGAATGCGCGTTCGGTAGTCGACCGCGGTCTCGCCTTCTCGTCGTGCCAGGTCGAGAGAGGCGGCCAGCGCCCGCACCTGTTCGCCATTGAGCTGATCGATCAGGTGGTACAGCAGCCAGATGCTGGCGAGGTTCTCGGAGTTGACTCCGGCCCAGGACAGTGACACCTCGGGTCCCGGCGTGTGGTCCGGCCGCGGGTAGTAGTAGGTCGTCGAGTAAGGGAACACGTTGCGGGTGTTGTCCATCGTGTCCGTGGGCTTCCAGCCCAGCTTCATCGACGCGTGGTAGATGAGCGGCTTCCACGTCGAGCCCATCTGTCGAAGGGCGGTCGACCGGTTGAAGTTCCGGTTGTCGTTGCCCCCCACCATGGCGCGCACCTCGCCGTCCTCGAGCACCATCACCGCACCCTGTAGCTCGGGTCGCACCTCGAGATCGCACATTGGCGTTCCGGTCTCGGGCACCTCGCGCAGGGACACCCACACCACCGCTCCCTCTGGAATGGCCGTGACAAAGGCATTGACGCCCGCAGTTGGCACCTTCGCCCGCTTGTCCTTCTTGGCACCTCGATGCGTGGCCAGAGCGGCCCGAACGATGGCGTCCCGGTCGACAGTGCAGTCCACGCCGCCGATGTCGACCAGCAGGTGGTGTTTGCCCGTGGGGTCGACGTGTTCTTTGACTCGGGCCAGCTTGAACTCGTGGGCGACCAGCTGCTGACCGGGGTCAAAGCGCGGCCCGCGGCTGTCCTCGCGGATGAAGTCGTTGACGGTCAAGGCTTCGAGCCACGAGCCCACCTCGGTCAGGTGGTGCCACAATCCATAGATCGCCTCGCGCTGGGCGTCGGTGTCCAGGGTGGTGATGACCACGAGTCCGGCGGTGTCTGGGTCCTCGATGCCGGCCTGCTGCAGCACCTCGTCAAAGGGAGCCTCGTGCAGGCGCCGGGCGACCTCGTCGAGAACGGCAGAGCTGTCGTAGCGGAAGGTGCCGCGCTTGAACTGCAGCTCAAAGCCGTCATCGAGAAGCTTCTGAGCCTCGGCCTGCAGCAGCTTGACCTGGGCTCCACGTTGAACATAGGCGGCCTCGCTCTGCGCATCTGCAGAGATCGGCATCGGTCCAGCCAGGGTCGTCGCAGACTCGGTGGTCATGCGGCGCAGCACATAGCGGGTGCGGTCGTGGGCACGCTCGACGGATCGGGCCCGACGCTCGGCGTCCCCTAAGAAGGGGTCGTAGTACGAAGGTGCCTTGACCAGTCCTGCCAAGAAGGCGCTCTCGAGGGTCGACAGGTCCCGCACGTCCTTGTCGAAGAAGTAGCGCGCCGCAATGCCTAGCCCGCGACCGTTGCCCGACACATGAAACTGGTTCGCATAGAAAGTGAGGATCTCGGTCTTGTCGTAGTGAGCCTCGAGACGCAGGGCGTTCACCAGCTCAGCCCACTTGGACTTGAGCGAGCGATCCGGCCGGTAGTACAGGTTCTTTGCGGTCTGCTGGGTCAGCGTCGAGCCGCCCGCCACAACCGAGCCGGCCTTGACGTTGCTGATCATGGCCCGAGTGATGCCCTTGGGATTGACTCCGGGGTGCTGCCAGAACGCGCCATCCTCGGCGGCCACAAGCCCAACGACGTAGGCATGCGGCAGCTCTTCGTAGCCGACAAACTCGCGGTGCTCGTCCTCAAAGAACACACCAACGCGCGTGGTGCCGTCTCGGTAGTAGACCGGCGATTCCTGCACGATGATGCTGTGGATGTTCTTGGGGTCGAGGTGCTCGCCGGGATTGCGGACGACGTGTTCTTTGTACTGGCCGTACACGTAGCCGCCACCAATGAGCCCCACGAGTCCCGCTAC
>CAYYHT010001003.1:0-2352 GCA_964471355.1 uncultured Enterobacteriaceae bacterium | reverse complement strand
CCGGGCGCAAGAAAGAGCTCATCAAGACCTCGGGCGGCAAGTACGTCGCTCCGAACAAGATCGAGGGCCAGCTCAAGCTGATGCCGATCATCCAAGAGGCCGTGGTCGTGGGCGACACCCGCAACTACTGCATCGCCCTGCTGGCCATCGACACCGAAGAGCTGACCGACTGGGCAAAGCTCAACGGCTCGGCCGACGACCAGAACAGCCCCGAGGTCAAAGCCGCCATCGACGAGCACCTGGCCAAGGTCAACAGCAAGCTCGCCAGCTTCGAGAGCATCAAGTACTACCGCCTGCTGCCCGAGCCCATGAGCATCGACAACGGGCTGCTGACCGCGTCACTCAAGGTGAAGCGCAAGATCGTCGAAGAGCGCTACAAGGCGATCATCGACGACATCTACGACAACGCCAAGAAGTAGGGCGTCGGCGACATGGACGCCGGTCACTGCACCGGCGACAGATGCACCTCGAAGCGAGGCACATCTGCAGGCGCCATCGCCGCGAGTTGTGGCTCGCTGAGTGGATTGTTCCGCCCCACCGCGACGCCAGCGGTCGCCTATGGCTTGAAGCGCGGCAGCCACGTCGGCGCGTGGTTGCCCTGACTGGTCAGCTGACCGGGAAGCCAGACTGGCGGGCGACTGGGATCGCCACCGCTGCCGGCCGAGGTCAAGTCGATGGCCGTGACCCATAGCTGGGATTGCCCGTCGACCGTGTGCCCATAGGGACGCTTGGTCGAGTAGGCCAGCCATGCGTAGGTGCCCGTGCTGGGGGCCCACCGCGGCCAACTGTTGGTCAGGTCCCCGACGCCATTGGCATCGAACAGTTCCATCTGGGTGCCGCCGGAGGCCGAGACGAGCATGACCTTGGCGCCGCGATTGGAGTTCGAGTTGACGTTGACCGGGTCGGTGGGATCGGAGTTGTCGACGTACTGCACGGCCTTGTTGTAGGCGACCCACTGCGAGTCGGGGCTGAACGTCGGGTAGTACAGCGTCTCGCCTGAGTTGTGCTGGGCGATCATGGTCTCGCCGCTGAAGGTCTTGCTCGAGGCGTTCCAGTTCTGCGTGTACAGGTCGCAATCGGCGCCGCCAAGCGCTGATGAACCGGTTGAGCAGCCCGCGTAGACAATCTTGGTGCCGTCGGGGGACCAGTTCGGCATGGTCGGCGTGCGGGACGTGGTCATGGTGCTGACCACCGCACCGCTGCTCTGGTCGTAGACTTTGATGTCCTTGTTGAACAGGCCACCACCCGAGATGGCGACGTAGGAGCCCGAGTTGTCCGGGGCCCCGTAGTCCCGCATCTCGCCAAACGAGCTTCCCCACGACTGCAGCACGGTGGCCGCGGAGGACAAGTTGACCAGGTTGGTCTTGCCGGGGAAGTCCGGGCCATAGGTCATGCGCAAGGGCTGATTCAAGTTCACCGTGTGGCAGCCATGGCACAGGCTGCCCGGCAGGTTCACCGGGTCGTTGTCGAGGTCGCCCGTGACTGCATCGAAGCTGATGGCCTTGGTCTTGGGTGGCGCCCAGTACACGATGGTGCCGTCGACGCTGGAGTCTGCCACTTCGACAGTCGAGGTGCCCTGTGTGCAGGTGCCCGCCGAGAAGCTGCCGCCGCTCCAGCTGCCTGAGGTCAGGGTGATGTCGACCAGGTTGCCCGGGTCGAAGCGGGTCATGCCCCACCACTGGTCCAAGGTGGGCTGAAACTCGTCGGCACTGGTGTAGACGGTCAGCGTCGTCCAGTTGCTCTCGAGCACTAGCTTGTGCATGTTCGAGCCACCGGCATCCCACTGGATGACTGGAGGAACAAAGCTGCCTGGCATGGCCGAGTCGTCGAGCGGGTACAGCAACGTTGCGCCGCAGCTCGAGCTGACGGTCGGAGTACTGCCCGAGAAGCCGCCGGGCACGCCAGAGTCGCCGCTGTCGTTCAGCTCGGCGTCGATCTCGACCTCGACCACGCAGTCGGCACTCCAGCCACCGCCCCAGGCCTGAACGACGGCACTGCCCCCATGATCAGAGGGCGTCGTGTACAGGCCGGACGACGTGATGTTGCCCGGCCCACTCTGAATCACCCAGGACAGCCCGGACACCGGCTGCGGTCCCGTCGGCGTGTCCCACTCGGCCGTGAAGTTGACGGTCTGCGGGCTGCCGGTGCTGACGTTCAGATGAGTCAGCAGGGGCGCGCAGGTCAGTGTCCAGTCCGACGGAATGGTCGGGTCGGTGTCGGTGTCGGTGTCTGAATCGGTGTCGGTATCCGTGTCTGAATCAGAGTCCGTGTCCGAGTCGGTGTCGGTGTCGGTATCGGTGTCCGAGTCGCTGTCGGCGTCGGTGTCCGCATCGGCCTGGTCCGTGTCGGGGG
>CAYYHT010001002.1:0-2354 GCA_964471355.1 uncultured Enterobacteriaceae bacterium | reverse complement strand
GTAAGTGCAGTGTGGGACCCGTTTGCTTAACCTTGCAAATCGACCTTTATCGCGGAGGCGACATGTCCCTTGTCGTTTCGATGCAATCAACGCCGACGGTGGCCGAGTTCGCAAAAGCTGTCCACAGCTTTCTTGACGACCTCGATCCATCACGCACGTTCGGCGAGGCCTCTCTGGCGGCCGCGCGGGACGCACTGAGCGCTCTCGATGCCTCAGCGGCAAGACTGCAAGACGCGTGGGATGGCGTGCCGCCGGTCAGCAGTGCCGAGGCGCGACTGCGGCAAGCGGTGCTCAGCCTGCACACAGCCCTGCCAGAGCCGGGCTCGCTCTCGGACGCGCTTCCCGAGTGGTTTGACCTGCGTGAGCGCCTGTCCCCGCTGTACGAGCACATGGCGGTCGCACTTGTGGCCGACGCCAACACCGAAGTCGAGCACCTGCGCCCAACCAACTACGCGCGCAACCTGTTGCATGTGTCCTGTGGGCTGCTGTCGATCCTCGCCTTCGAACACCTCCTGACCACACCGATGGTTCGCTTGGCGGCGCTGGGAATGCTGGTCTGGGCCTGGGGCATGGAGATCAGCCGGGTGCTGTCTCCGCAGGTCAACGCGTTCTTGATGACTGTTTTTTCGAGGGTCTCCCATCCCCACGAGGCCGTGCGCATCAACAGCGCCACTTGGTACACGAGTGCGGTGTTCCTGATCTGCCTGGCATCTCCAGACCGCAACGGCGTGCTTGGCTTGTTGGTGTTGTCTGTCGGCGACCCCATGGCCGCGTTGATTGGGCGGCGGTTCGGTCGCATCAAGATTGGCTCGAAGTCGCTCGAGGGCTTTGCCGCATTCGTGCTGACGAGCGCTTTGGCCAGCGCAGCCTACCTGGGGGGCTATTACCCGGAACTGGCCCCCCTTCCGCTTGTGGGACTTGCTGTCGGCGCATCGGTCGCCGGTGGGCTCGCCGAGCTGTTTACGTCCAAGCTCGACGACAACATGACCATTCCCTTGGCCGCCACGGCCGGTGCAGTGCTCATGGCAGCGGTACTCTGAGCGACGCTGGGCCCGCGGCCTGGGTCGAGGGCCGCTACAACGGGTTTCTGGACCTGGTCATTGTTCTGGCCGCGCTCGACCTGGGCGTGCCCGATGCGTTGAGTTCTCCAGCCACCACACAAGAGCTGGTGCAGGACTCTGGCTGCAGCGAACGCGTGCTGCTGCCCGTGCTTGAATCACTGGAGAGGTTGGGCTTGGTCGACCGCCGTGAACAGGCCTGGCGGCTGACGACGCCGGGCGCTGAGCTGTTGGGTGCTGGCAGCCCCGGGCGCGGTCAGCTTGCCCAGTTTGGATACAACGCAGGGGCGTGGCCGAAGCTCGCCGCGGTCGGACGCTCTGGAGTGCCCGCTGATGGGCTCACGTGGCCACAGTGGGCCATCGGTGCCGACATGAGCGACCCCTGGAAGGACCGCACAGCACAAGAGGCCGAAATCCTGGCCCGGTGCCTGAGTCCGCTGCCTGCGGACGCGCGCTTCTATGACATCGGCTGCGGAGACGGCCGAGTCACTCAGGCCCTGCTCGATGCCAATCCCTCTTCCACTGCGGTGATGGTGGACCGCGCACTGGTGCTCGATGCGACGGTTTCGCGCATGCCGCACTTGTCCGCCCGCATCGAAGGTGTGGTGGCCGATGCGTTCACCCTCGATCACCGGGGCGATGCGGCGCTGGTTGTCCTGGCGAACATCCTGCACAGCTACACCCCTGCCGACTGCCAGCGGCTGATCGTGCGCGCGGCCGCCCACCTGGGACCCCGAGGCCGTCTGGTGGTGCGGGACATGGACCGAACATTGTCGTCTTCAGGAATACGCCACGGACTGGACTTTTCTCTGCATATGGCCCTGTTGAGCAAGGTGGCCGGTGCCCATCACCCCGTCGACGTGCAGCAGTGGATGCAGGACGCCGGCCTGTCAGTCCAGCGTCTCGATGGCTATCCCCAGTCCACGGGCTGCTTTGCCTTGGTTGGTGTGCGGTGAACGACGCCGACCTGATGCGCGAAGAGTTGGTCGATGAGCGGGTGCACGGAGAACACGTCGCCTGGCTGTCGAGGCAGTGGCTCAAGTTTGAACGCACGGACGACAGTCCGCCGCTGTCCGTGGTGCGCACGACGCTGCCAGAGGGACCGAGCCGGCCACCGGTTGTTCTGGTGCATGGACTGGCGCAGAACCGCTACACCTGGCGCGTCAGCGGTCGCTCGCTGGTCGCGCATCTGGCCGAGCAGGGCTACGAAGTGCTCAATCTCGAGCTGCGTGGTCATGGCCTGTCCCGCAGCTATGGCGCTGGAAATGCCACGTCCTTTGCGGAATACGTGGCCGA
>CAYYHT010001001.1:0-2356 GCA_964471355.1 uncultured Enterobacteriaceae bacterium | reverse complement strand
GGTTCTCGAACACCACCAAGTCGGTGCCGGGTCCGTCGACGATGCGGCGGCCGTCCCAGCCGAGCACGATGTAGTTGTCGACGCCTTCGTCGTAGCCAAGCGAGAAGACGTCAGTGCTGCCGGCGCCCGGCCCTCCTCCGCGAACGCCGTTGATGGCAGCGCTGGAGTCCCGAAAGGCGGCGTCCATCTCGCCGGGGGCATCGACAATTTCCGACGCGGCGAAGAGCGCGGGGTCGACACAGGCGATGAGCAGAATCAGGAGCATGGCCGGCCCTCTAACAGGCCACTCGATGCCCGAGGAATGAGCTTGCAGGACATTTCTCGGGAATGTTGTCCCCACAGTGATCCCCCCAGCGGGTGCATCCGTATCTTTTGCGGTTTCCAAGGGGAGAGTCCATGCGGGTCATTGCAGCAGCTGCCATTTCGCTGACGCTGAGTGCGACGGCGGCTGCCACCACACTCGCAGTGCCCACGACCTACCCGACCTTGCAAGCGGCCGTTGCCGCGGCCGTGGATGGGGACACAATCACTCTCGAGCCGGGGGTCTACAACGAATCCGGCGCGGTGATCATCGATGGCTTTGGCGACCTGACCATCGACGGGACCGGGGGCTCGGCGGTGACGACGGTGCGGACGGACGGGGTGCGCGTGCTTCAGATCAGCGGTTCGGCGACCGTGATTGTGATGGGCCTCACCCTCGATGGCCAGGGCGTGCGCCAGGGCGCTTGGACTGCCGGCACCACCGATGCCCAGTTCGACGACGTGCAGTTTGTAAACGGCAGCGGCGCAAACGGAGGCGGAGGGCTCTGGAATGACTCCATCGCGACGGTCTCGAACTGCGTCTTCGAAGGCAACGATGTGCCCAGCAGCGTCAATGGCGGCGGGGCCATCCTGACCAATGGCACCTCGACACTGACGGTGGACGCCACGACCTTCATCGACAATCACGCCGATGTGAGCACCGCCCCCGGCGGTGCCATTCGCTCCTACAACGCCACCACTGTCATCACGAACTCGACCTTTGACGGCAACAGCAGCGCCTTTGTTGGCGGTGCGGTGGTGGCCGAGGTCGGTGGCTCACTCGTGTTTGACGATGGCATCGTCAAGAACAACGTGTCGTTCTGGAACGGCGGTGTCATCTGCTGGAACGGAGTCGGAAGCTGCCATATTCAACGTACCCATTTTGAAGAAAACACCGGCATCGGGCGAGGGGGCGGCGCCTTTCTGTACGGGGTGAGCGACGGCGAGCTGGCGGGCAATACCTTCTGCCACAACCACGTCACCCAGCAGGCGGCGGCGGATCAGGGAGATGGAGGCGGCGCCATGATTCGCGACAGTGTCGCGGTCGTCACCAACAACGCCTTCTTCGAAAATGACTCGGTGCGGTGGGGAGGCGGGCTGGCCATCGACAACTCGAATGTCACGATGGGCAACAACCACTTCCTCGGCAACGACGCGCCGACGCTGGGCGCGGGAGTCTGGTCCCGCGACAGCACGGTGACTTCCGAGAACAACCTGTTCGCCTGGAATGAGTCGACGGGCTCGGCAAGGGCGGCGTACCACAGCGGATCGGGCAGCCACACGATGGCGTACACCGACTTGTGGTCGAACACGACCGGTGGCGACCACAACCTCACCGCGGGTGCTGGGATGCTGACGGTCGAGCCGAAGCTACTCAACTGGACTCCCGGCGATTGCACAGCAACGAACTGGCATCCGGCCTGGGACAGCCCACTGATCGACGCGGGCAACCCCTCCACCCTCGACGCCGGTGGTGGAATCTCGGATATCGGGGCTTATGGCGGTCCAGGTGCAGACCCCGCGCTGCATGCCGACGTCGATGGCGACGGCGTGGATGCATCAGCGGACTGCGACGACAACGATGCGGACGCCAAGCCCGGGGCGCAGTGGTACACCGACGGGGACGGCGACGGCTTTGGCCTCGACAGCTCTGCTGTCACTAGCTGCCTCAATCCCGGTGGTCGTGTGGCCGTTGGCGGCGACTGTGCCGATGGTGACGGCGGAATCAACCCCAATACGGTCTGGTACCACGACGGAGACAACGATTCGTACGGCGACCCCGGCGACAGCCAAGTGACGTGCGTGCAGCCAGCCGACCACGTCCGAGATGCAACGGATTGCGACGACGTCGATGGTGGCATCAACCCGACCACCGTCTGGTTCCACGACTTCGATGCCGATGGGTTCGGCGATCCGGCCGACAGCACCATCGCTTGCACGCAGCCGACGGACCACATTTTGGACAGCAGCGACTGCGATGACAGCGCGACGGCCATTCACCCGAACACGGTCTGGTACGCGGACACCGATGGGGACAGCTTCGGCGACGCGAGCA
>CAYYHT010001000.1:0-2358 GCA_964471355.1 uncultured Enterobacteriaceae bacterium | reverse complement strand
TCGTCGGTGTACTTCAATGGGTCTGTGCCGTTGACGACCGTGTAGCGGAAGTCGGCGCGGGTGGCGTGGTCGCCCTTGCGCTCGATGGTCGCCTCGCCGGTCTTGCTGTAGATGTGGACCAGTCCCGATTCGCGGTCTTTGGCAATCGCAAAAGATACGGCCAAGTCCCACTGCACGGTCTCGGCGATGATGTCGATGACGCCCTCTCGATAGGGGTAGGCGCGCAGGGTGGCCAGGCTGGGTCGTTTGTCCCAATCCAAGCTGGTGATGGCTCCAGCGTCATCGGTGATGGGGGTCGGGAAGTACAGCAACGCGTGGCCTTCGCCAGCCGCCAGAACGATCTCGCGGTCCTCGAGGTTCTCGGGGGTTTTGCTGTCCAGCGCAATGCCGAAGACCCGGGTCCAGACCTTGTCGACGACCATCGCCTGCTTGGCATCGCGCACGAACTGCTCGACGCTGATGACCTCGCGAATGTCTTGGTGCCCATGGTCCGACACCAGGGCGACGTAGCGGTCGACCGGCTGGCCGATGGCCTCGGCCCGCTTGTCGATGGTCGCATTGAATGTCTCGACTGCAGCAGCGATGGCGGCGTCGACGGCTGTGTAGTGCTCGTCCATGTCCGGGTGGGTGGCGCCGAGCGTGTGCTCCATGTGGTCGAACCAGCCCGCATAGACGACGGTCAATCGAGCCGGCGGTGTGCCCAGCACATCGCGCTCGACCTGCCGCAGACCGACCGCGACCTTGGCGCGGTACTCCATTGGCTTGTACTGCATATTCCAGGTGACAGGGACCATCTGGTCGGCACCGCGCGACAGGGCTGGGCCCAAAGACAGCGCGTCATCGTCGCCCTCGAAGTGCTCCCAGACCGTCTTCACATCTTTCGCCAGCCACTTGTTCCACTCGAGTGCTTCTTTGAACGTGAACAGGACAGGGTAGCTGCGTGTCTCGCGGTCAAAGAAGTACAGCGACGGCATGTTGTGCCGACCCGGCACGTTGCCGGTCAGTACCGAGGGCATTCCCGCACCGGTGATGGTCGGAAAGACGGTCGTCGCGTGCTCAATCCAGACGCCCTCGTCCATGAACAGGCGCTTGACGTTGGGAAGCTTGCCGGCGTCGGCGTATTCCTTCCAGGTGTCGCCCTTGGCGCCATCGATGACGATGATCAGGCCATAGGACTCGCGCTCGCCCATCGGTTCGGGTGCGAACAGCCCGAACCTGAGTACGGCGGCCACGACCACGACCAGCGCGACCACCACTCCACCAACAATCTGCAGTTTCTTCATGACGTCCTCGCGCGCCGGGTATCCCGGTTTGTCGCGCGGGGCTTGCACTTCGAATGGGTGCTTCAAAGACCCATTTGCGACAGATCGCGTGAGCGCTGCAGGCTGCTAGCGCCAGGCGATCCACATGCTGTGGCCGAAGTCGTGGTCGCGGTAGCCGCCGGTCTCGAGTGAGTCGACGCCCACTCCCGAGCCGTCGTTGCCGGCACCGAAAGCGGTCTCGGCCCAGCCGGTGTCATCGTCGAGGTAGAAGCTCATCAATCCGCCCTGACTCTTGTAATAGAAGCAGTCGCAGTTGTCGGCGGCACCGCCGGTCATCTCGTCGCACCGGTATGGATCATCGTTCATGCCCGAGTCGGCGACGGCATTGAAGGCGGACCCACAGCTGTTGCCCACCGCTGTGTGGTTCACGAATGCGTTGTAGATGTGATTGCTGGTGTTGTTGCCGTTGAAGGCCCAGACCGCCCAGTCTGCGTCCTGGTTGGTGACCATGAACTCGACCGGAACACCGGGAATGCGGCCCAAGCAAGTAGTGTCCACCGCGGGATCGCATTCCCAGGTGTCTTGACCCAGCATGTCGGTCTGAGCGCCGAAGCTCGAGCCCGCCTCGAACCACCAAAAGCGGGTCCAGCCGCCTCCGTCGATGGTCATGTCGCAGTGGACGTCGAAGGGTGCTGTGGGCCCCGCATCGCCGTCGAGGTCGATGGTGTAGATGCCGTCGGTTGCGCTGGAGTTGTTGGCCAGAATGTCGCTGCAGCTGGCGCACGCGTCCAACGAGAGCGAGCCGTCGCAGTCGTTGTCGATGCCGGTGCACTCCTCGGGTGCTGTTGGGTAGACCTGGTCGTTGGCGTCGTCGCAGTCGGTCTCGACGTCGGTGTAGCCCGTGGGCATCTCGCACGCGTCGAGCGCGTAGACCACGTTTCCGTAGCCATCGGCGTCCGCATCGGCGTACCACGTCGTCGAGTCCACCACGGTGGGGTCGGCGTCATCTACTGCACCGTTGCAGTTGTTGTCCACCGCATCGCCGCACACCTCGTCGGCGTCGGGGTTCACAGCACCGCTGCTGTCATTGCAGTCG
>CAYYHT010000999.1:0-2362 GCA_964471355.1 uncultured Enterobacteriaceae bacterium | reverse complement strand
CAAATGATGTTCCGCGGCAAGGTCAAGACGATTCACTTCGTCGGCATTGGTGGAATCGGCATGAGCGGCATCGCAGAGGTGCTCTTGAACATCGGCTTTACCGTGACGGGCAGTGACCTGTCCGAGGGCCAGTCCGTCAAGCGCCTGCGCAGTTTGGGAGCCGTGGTGCACATCGGCCACAAGCCTGAAAATGTGGGCGATGCGGACGTGCTTGTGCGCTCCACCGCCGTGGGTGAGGACAACATCGAGGTGGTTGAGGCGAATCGGGTGCATGTGCCTGTCATTCGGCGTGCCGAGATGTTGGCCGAGCTCATGCGTCTCAAGCACGGCATTGCTGTTGCCGGGACCCATGGCAAGACGACCACCACATCGATGCTCGCAAACATCCTGGCCGCGGGCGGACTCGACCCGACCATTGTCATCGGCGGCCGCCTAGACAGCCTGGGCGGAACCAACGCGCGCTTGGGGGCAGGGGAGTACATGGTTGCCGAGGCCGACGAGTCCGATGGCAGCTTCATGCTGCTGTCGCCGACGGTGGGCATCATCACCAACATCGATCCCGAGCACCTCGATCACTACGGCGATGAAGAGACCCTTGTTCGCACCTTCCTCGAGTTTGCCAACAAGGTGCCCTTCTACGGGTTTTCGGTCCTGTGCGTCGACCATCCGACGGTGCAACGCTTGATTCCCGACGTTCGCCGTCGGGTCGTCACCTACGGTCTGTCTCGGCAAGCCGATTTCCGGGCAAGCAACCTGCGTCGCAATGGCATGGACACCACGTTTACGGTTCACCACCGCGAGCAGCTGCTGGGCGATGTCAAGCTTGGCATGCCAGGACTCCACAACGTCAGCAACGCTGTCGGTGCCATCGCAACGGCGATCGAGCTGAACATTCCGTTTGAGAAGGTCTCGAGTGCCCTTGACGGGTTCTCTGGGGTCCAGCGCCGCTTCACAGTGCGAGCCGATGTGGGTGGCGTGCTGATTGTCGACGACTACGGACATCATCCCGTCGAGATCCAGGCCACGCTCGAGGCGGCCGAGAAGGGCTTTCCCGAGCGGCGGGTCATCGCCGTGTTCCAGCCCCATCGATTCAGCCGGGTAGAGTCGCTGTGGACGGACTTCTGTGGGGCGTTCAACCAGGCTGCGGCGGTAGTCGTGTGCCCGATCTACAAGGCCGGTGAAGCGCCCATCGAGGGCATCGATCACCAGCACCTGGCTCGCGGCATTCGCGACAGCGGGCACCGCGCTGTGGTGGCTGCCGACAGCCTCAAAGAAGCCGCCGACTGGCTTGAGGCCCATGTCCAGCCTGGGGACATCGTCGTCACCCTCGGTGCCGGCAACGTCTGGACCGTGTGCACCGACCTCGCAGAGCGACTGGGGTGAGCGAGCCGTGGCCGATCGGGTCCACGCTTCGGCCCAATGAGCCGCTGTCCCGGCACACTCCGCTCCGCCTCGGTGGCCCTGCTGAGGCTTGGATTGTGGTGCATCGGCGTTCTGCGCTCGGCGAGGTGGTCGATGCGTGCCGTGCTCGCGAATGGAAGCTGACTCCCATCGGAGCCGCCACCCGGGTGTTCTTCAGGGACGTCGGTGTACAGGGCGCGGTTCTTCGTCTAGGCACCGATTTTTCCGGTATCGAGCTTGTCGATGACTGCGTGAGCGTGGGGGCGGCGACGCCGGTGCCATCCTTGGTTGCCGCGTTTGCCAAGGCCGGCTGGGTTGGACTTGACGGACTTGCCAGGATTCCCGGCTCCTTCGGCGGTGCGCTCAAGTGTGAGGACGGCATCTGGACCCGAATGGTCGCTGCGGTGACCGTCTACAGCCGAGGCAAGGAGCGGGAGGTCACCCTTGACGCCGCACGTCGCGGTCGCTCCATCATCACCGGCGCGCGCCTGCGCATCGAAGTCGGCGAACCATCTGCGGTGTGGCATGCGGTGCATGCCAGCTTGGGGGGGCGACGTGCAGCAGATTGCCGTGCTCCACAGTGTTGGTGGAACCCCCTTCAGCGGCGCTCGCTGCGCCAGGCCTTGGTCAAAGCGGGCCTGTCCGGAGTGCGGTTGCGAGGAATCACGATTCCCGATGCCGCTCCTGAATCCTTTGCAAACCTCGGCGGCGGTACCGCTGCTGACCTCGCACTTCTACAACGCTCTGCCATCGACCGCGTCAAGCGAGCAACGGGCGAGACCCTCAGCTCGCGCATCGCGGCGATGGGTGGGGCACGGAGAACAAGATGATCGACAAAGCCCTTCGCGTGGGTGTGCTGATGGGTGGCTTGTCCACAGAGCGCGCCATCTCCATGAAGTCCGGCAAGGCGGTGGCTGCCGCACTGCGCAATCGCGGATGGAATGCCATCGACGTGGTTGTT
>CAYYHT010000998.1:0-2370 GCA_964471355.1 uncultured Enterobacteriaceae bacterium | reverse complement strand
GCACCGCACAGCACCCTCGGTCTGCTGCTCGATCGCGTGTCGCCGGCGATCGAGTTGCTCACCGAGCTGCCCACCCAGACAGGCGCAGACTCTCTCACGCTCCGTGTGCGAGCCCACGACACCCCGCCCGGATCGGTCAAGACCCTACAGCTCATCGATGACCACAGAACGGTCGTCGATCAGGTATCTGCACCCACGGGCCAGGTGTCTTTGCTCTGGCCATTCAGCGGCAGCGAGCCTGAGCATCGTGCGTCGATCCTGGCCATGGACGACGCGGGCAACTGGTCTGAACCGACCCCGCTGACCGTTCTCGCCGACCGCTCCTTGCTGACCGTCACCTCCATCGCGCTCACAGGCACCCATCGCTGGCTTGTGGAGGAACAACAGGCCTGGGTAGGAGCGGGCAAGGTGTCCGCCGTCTTGTCGACCGACAAGCCGCTGCACCCAACCAGTCACGTCGTGGGTCACCAGAGCAGTCTGCCCTTCCCTGTGAGCGCGGTAGTGGTCGATGACCGATCGCTCACGGTCTCGTTCAACGGCGACGATGTCCCCACCGGCGACTGGTCTACGCTTTCGCTTGCGCTGATCGACGCCAGCACGGGCGCGACGCTGTCCCGAGAGCTATCGCTGCGCCGGGATGACAGCGGCCCGGTCTTCACCGACACTCGAGAGACTTTCTATTCCAGCGACAACAGCTGGCGCTACCCGGGCACGGCTCGTGATCCAGAGTCTGGCCTGGCTGAACTCTGGTTGGAGCCCGGCGGCGGTGGGCGGATTGATGGCATCGTACAAGGCCAGCAGGTGCAATCGCCTCCTTGGCTGAACACCGGGGCCAGGCGGAGCGGCAGCTCCTCGAAGCCGGGCTACGCCACTCTCATCGCCGTGGACTCTCTGGGCAACAGATCCGAGCGTCCCATCACAGTGAAGTTCAACACGCCCGCTCTGCACCTTGAGTACGTCAGCCTCGGTCTCACGAGGGACAAGCTCACCGGGAAGGAAGCGACAGCGCTCTACCCACCCGTCCAAGGAGCGGGCTGGTCGTTGCTCGCAGGCGTACCCAAGAACACGACCTTCGAATACATCGGCGTCTGGCTGAGCAACCAGGCCAAGAGCGCGACGGTGACTGGCAAGGACGCGCCCGCCACCTGGACTCCTGGCAAGAGTTGGCTCACGCGCGTGGATACAAAGCTAGGCGACATCGGCTACGAGCACTTCAGCTTCACGAAGGGCCGCCTCGACATTCAGCTCAGCGTGCGCAACTACGCAGACCAGGTCACCGACGCCCACATCACCATCGACCTGGCTCGGCGCGCGTTCCAGTTCCGGGACCCCCGCACCCGACCCATCGTCAGCGTGGCGGTGCTCCCTGACGGTCACGCCCTGGCCATGCCCGGCAGAAACACTCCCGAAAGCTGGGGACCCCTGCGACAGTCCACCGACCAAGACTCCCGCGAACTCGCAGACGAGGAGGTCGAGCTGCCAAAGTGGGGCTCGCCCAGGATCCACCACGCCGAGTTGTCCCCTGATGGGAGCCTGTTGGCCAGCGTCGGAGAGGGCAGCGGCTGGACCCTGCGCCGAGTCGGCGACGATGACACTTATCGCGACCACGACGGCGCAGACGAGGTGGTCAAGGTGGCCTTCTCTCCCAGCGGGGACAGGGCGGTGACAGCGTCCTCAACAGGCACGGTGGTGCTCCATGACACGAGCAGCGACTCCCCAGGACAGACCCTCGCTCGCGCCTCGAACAGCAAGCGGATCGTGGGTCTGGCCTGCGCCGAACATGGCCGGGCAGTCTCTGCCCTGATCGCCGATGGCGTGCGCTTCTCCCTGACCGTGTGGTCGCCACTCTCGTCAGCGCCGCGCAAGCTGCAGAGCCTGGCCATCCCCTTGGCCCACGCCTTGAGCGCTGACGGCAGCACCGCCGCAGTCATCGGACAACTCACCACCGCCTCTGGCAGCCGGGGCGCCACAGCCCAGTCGTCTCTGCAGCTGTTCGACGTCCGTCCCAGCGCCGTGGCGGACAGCTCACCCTCTGCAACGTTTGCGTTCAACGACGAGCTGCCCCAGTCGGTGGCCTTCGCTGAGTGCGGACGACACTTGGCCGTGGGCACGAGCGCCGGCACTCTCATGATCTTCGAAATCCTTGATCGTGGCCTGAGGCTCATGGGTACCTTGCCAGCGCCCCGCGCAGGCATCCTGGACGGGGACAACCCGGTGAGCTGCCTGCGCTTCAGCAGGGATGAGTCTCGACTTGTCGCCGGCACCGAGCGCGGCCATGTGACCGTCTGGGAATTGCCCGTCAACTCCTGGGACCACTGACTCACAAACAGCTGTTCTGTTTTCGGCGCTTCGGCCGCTGCGAAAACTCCT
>CAYYHT010000997.1:0-2383 GCA_964471355.1 uncultured Enterobacteriaceae bacterium | reverse complement strand
TCGCGCTCAAGCGATGTCGTGTCGTAGACGCCAGTCAGGAACGGGCTCCAGCCCAGGATGCGTTGGTGCAGCCCGATGTTGGTCTTGACGCCCTGGACCTCAAGGGCGGACAGAGCAGATTCCATGCGCTCAATCGCTTTGGAACGATTCGGTCCGGTCGCGATCAGCTTGGCGATCATGGAGTCGTAGTGGGGAGAGATGCGGTCTCCCTGGCGCAGGTGAGTGTCCACGCGAATCCCCTCGCCCTGGGGCAGGACCAGACGCGACACAACACCGGGACACGGGCGAAAGCCGTCGCTGGGGTCTTCGGCGTTGATGCGGCACTCGATGGCATGGCCCTTGGGATTGATGTCGGCCTGGGTCGCCGGCAGGGCCTCGTTCGCAGCAACACGCAGCTGCCACTCGACCAGATCGATGCCGGTGATCTGCTCGGTGACCGGGTGTTCGACCTGCAGGCGAGTATTCATCTCCATGAACCAGGCCTTGCCATCTGCATCGAGCAGCATCTCGACGGTGCCGGCGTTTCTGTACCCGCTTGCGGCGATGACCTGCGCGACGATGGGCAAGATGCGCTGGCGTTCCGCCGTGGGCAGGCCTGGGCTTGGAGCTTCTTCGAGGACCTTCTGGTGGCGCCGCTGCAGGCTGCACTCGCGCTCGCCCAGATGCAGCGCCGTTCCGAAGCGGTCGGCAATGACCTGGACCTCGACGTGGCGGCCACCCACGATGCGGCGCTCAAGGTACAGGCGCCCATCACCAAAGGCGGACAGCGACTCGGCCGAAGCCTCGGCAAATGCCGCAGGCAAATCGGCTGGGGTGTCGACCCCTCGCATGCCACGGCCACCACCACCGGCGACGGCCTTGAGCAGCACCGGGTAGCCCACCTCGTCGGCCACGCGCAGGGCGGACTCGACGTCGGCTACGGGTTCTTTGCTGCCCGGAATGACCGGCATGCCGAGCGCGGCCATGGTGCGACGCGCCTGTGACTTGTCGCCAAATGCGCGCATGTGTTGTGCAGACGGACCGATGAACGTGACCCCAGCCGCCTCGCACCGGGCGGCGAACTGGTCGTTCTCGGCTAAAAAGCCCCAACCCGGATGAACCGCGGCACAGCCGGTATGCAGCGCCACCTCAATCAGAGCGGCCTGGTCGAGGTAGGAGTCAGCAGCCCGGGGGCCACCGATGGTGACGACCCGATCCACATCGGCCAGCCAAGCGGCAGAGCGATCGGCGGTCGAGGCAACCGCAACGCTGCGGATGCCCATTCGGGAGCAGGTTCGAGCGACACGCGCTGCGACCTCGCCTCGGTTTGCGATGAGGACTGTGCGAAACACGCCGGCGTTCTAACCGGCGTGGCCGCGAACGCAGCCACCAAACACCTTCTAGGGAGCCGGTCGTTTGTATCGCCGCTCCGCTTCAAGGGATGCGGTGGCCTCGGCGAGCAATCTGCTGATCTCTGGGTCGTCGGGAACGAGCCGCTGTGTCGGCGCGAGCATGCGGTAGGCCTCGGCATTGCGCCCGACCTCCAAGAAACACTCGGCGATCTTGGTGCGGACGACGATGTTGTAGGGGTCGACGGCGACGGCGTCCTTCAGGTGTTCGATTGCCTCATCGGCGCGCCCAAGCTCCCACAACGCCTGGCCGGTCACGGTCAGTGCCCAGGCCGAACGGGGCATGCGGCCCAGCGCGTACTGCGCATCGTCGAGGGCATCTTCGTAGCGATGGTCCAAGATCGCCATCTCGGCGCGAATCAGACTCAGCTCGGCATGGTCTGGGTAGAGCAACAAAAAGCGGTCAGCGAGCTCTCCAGCCCTCTCGTGGTCGCCGCGTGCCTTGGCCGCGCGCACCATGCCCGCCATGGCCTCGGGACTCGCCGGCTGCAGTCGATGGGCCTCGGCATACCAGTCCTCGGCCTCGACCCAGAGGCCTTGGCCAGCGGCGATGGATGCCAGCTGCATCGCGACCGTGCTGCTTGGTGAGCGCAGGTACAGGTCCGCAAAGATCTCGCCCGCAGGCTGCAGAGCCCCCCTCGCCCGCAGCAGCTGGGCCCTCAGCTGCATGACCCCAAAGGTGTTGGGCATGCGCTCCTCGAGCTTGTCGATCATGTTGGATGCGGCACCAAAGCGCCGAGTGCTCATGGCCTGACGCGCGTGCCATGACAGCGGAACGATGTCGATGACGTCGCGCGGGTCGATCTCTCCGGGGGCCGCCACGGTGTCGCCGCCTAGGTAGCCAAGCGCCATCAGCTGTTCGAACTCGTCGGCATCCAGCGTCGCCGTCGGGGCCACCACCTCATCGAGCTGGGCGCGCAGCAATGCCAGCTCACCCTGTGGTCCGGCGGGGTTGCGTTCATCGGCCGGTGCCGTCGGAATCGTGGAGCCAGAAG
>CAYYHT010000996.1:0-2386 GCA_964471355.1 uncultured Enterobacteriaceae bacterium | reverse complement strand
TTGCCTGACACGGCGAACGGACCGAATGCGGCGACCACGCCCACGGCGGAATGGGCTCACAGGCCGAAGCGCAAGTCTCCCAGGACGTTGGCCGACACCCCGGAACGGATCGAAGGCGGCGGACGCACTCGGGCGCACCGCCTCTGACTGGCCGGGCCGAAATGCTCCCGGCGGAGTCGGTTCGTCCGGCATCACAGGCGGGAGGCCGTTCGACGGGCGAAACGAACACGATCTCATCGAAGCGCCCTCGGCTAACGTTGGTATGGCCCGACATGGCGCCGAGGGCGCCATGCAAGCCAACCTGTGAGCGTTAGGATGCACAACGAGCTGGGGCGGATTGTAGCTCCAAAGGGCAGAGTGTCGCTGAATTGACCGCCTCCGAACCCATCCCCATGCCGGAACAGCGACAGGCTCCCCTTTGAGATGATGCGCTATGCTCAGTGCCCTCATCAGCATCAGAGTTCCCCGAAGCCTTTTCCCTCGAACGAGAGAATTCCACTGCGCTACTCCGCCGATAGTTGGTGCCGGTTCTTCACAAGCGGCTTCTTGGCCACCCTTCCTCTCGGTTGCAGCGGATCCGCAACGCAAGACTCAAACAGAACTGCTGCCGATCAGCTCCTTGTGTTGAGCGCTGCATGCGGCGGCAACGGAACCGCAGTCGCCGGTGCCTTTTCTCCAACTCAGAGCGTGCACCCTACCGTCCTGTTCACTCGTCGTGGTCACACCGACTCGACCGGATGGGAAATCGATCGTTCCTACACCATTCCAGCCGACGTGGAGACCACGGAGCTTGTTGTCTGCAAGAGACGAAGTACAGTCCGCTCCGCGACCTGCGCGGACGGCCGCGAGGGCACAAGCCAAGCAGTGCATCTAAGCGCCCATCGCGCCAGTGATGGTGTCACCGTCGACGAGGTACTCTTCATCGACAGTCGCACTGCGTGCCCGACCTTCGGCGAGAACTATCCTGAGTGGCCTGGGAACCTGACCGCTCAAATGCGATGGATCCGCGCGCTATAGCAAAGCACTTCCGTGAAGATGCACTCTATCCAATCGGCGGATCGCCATCGTCAGGAATTGGGTCCGGATCCTCGGGTTGGGGGCTCGGAGGGTCCTGATTGAAGCACGGTGTGCATGCGCAAGTCTGAACACACGCCTCAAGATCGGGATCCCACTTCATCTCCATCGCATTCTTGTCGATGCACCAGTTCAAGCCGCCGTCGGTCGCATTCCGACACTTTGTTTCGCACCCAGATGTATCGAAAATCCCGACATCCAACGACCCGCAAAACCACGGCCAATTCGGTCTGGTTGGCGGCTTCGGGTCCATGCCTGGCGGCCAGGCCCAAGGTGGTCTCTCTGGCGGAACGCCCGGGGGCCTATCTTGCTCCTGGTCAGTCCCTCCGCCGCCAACAGAAGGCCCCAGACCAAACGGCACTGCCCCACTGCGCAGCAGGTCGGACCCCACCATTGGCGGTTGAACCCGAGTAAGACTCTCCGGCACCCACACGCCACCGGGCCACGGTCCGTCTGCAGCGCAGCCCTTGCAGCCACCGCTGTTCACGCGGGCCGAACAGCTCGGACAGGTCTCCGACGACAACGCAGGACCTGAGTGCGTTTTGAACATAGCCATAGCCGCCCGTCGTGCAGCTCTTGAGACCGAGCTCGCTCGCGCGACCTGCTCCTTCATCGATTCTCGCATCGCCCCCCCTTTTCACCAGCGTCACAGTCGGGCAGTGTACCCGAAAGCGCACATGCACACCGGACATGCACGAGACAGCGCCGGGGGACCCCACTCCGACTCTGCTGGCCGGGGGTCGTCCAAGGCGCGCGGCGCACGAGGCTCGAGACGTTGCGGACACGGCCAAGCGTACCGACTGGCGGACGAGCGGGGCACCCGGCGCACCGAGAACGCCGAACCTGCTCTCAGGGCACAAATGTACCCGACTCTGCAGGCGAGAAGCCGTCTACGACGCGAAGTGCACGATGCTTGGACGCTCCAGGCACGGCCAATCGGACCGACCGCGCGCAGGCCCGAGACCGGCTCGCGGCGTTGCAGACGCGGCGAACCGACCGACAACGACAACCGGCTTCCTGGTTCAATTCCGGGTGCCCGTTAACGTGCTCTCGGAGCGGTTCGACAGGGCAAGAGGGCCTCGGTTCGTCGAGGCGTCAGCACCTAACGTTGGTATGGCCCGACATGGCGCCGAGGGCGCCATGCAGGCCAACCTTGGAGCGTTGAACGGAACCGCTGCGCGGTAGTTGTCGGCGGTCGAGACTGCATGGTGCTCTCGCACTTCATCGAGGGCCACCACGCTCCGCTGGTCGCGCCGTTCTAGTTCGGCGCGGACGACCGGCATCATCCACTACATCCGGGTCGACGGCTTCC
>CAYYHT010000995.1:0-2388 GCA_964471355.1 uncultured Enterobacteriaceae bacterium | reverse complement strand
CCTGGACTCAGGCCTGCCTCAGGGGCCTCGCACCGTTTACCTGTTCGGTGCTCTAGCAGTCCACTTCAATCGTGAACACCACGGTCTGGCCGAACCAGTGCATGCCTTCACGCAGCATCTGCCAGTCGGTGGTGTAGGTGCCGGGCTCGCTTGGCGCATGGAACTCGATGTCGAAGCGCTGCTCGCCTCCCGCGGTCACAATGACGTCGGGCTGCAGCATCAACCGGGTGTCGGCGAACGCATCTTCATCGGCCACAGCCCCGAGTCGGTAGCCCCTTGAAGCGGTCCACTCGGTGGTGCCGATGTTCTTGACGGTGATCGCACCCAGGGTGTGATCACCACAGCTCATGCGCGTGGGAATGGCGGACCACACGATGTCCGCGTCGTCCACGGAATCGAACTCGATCACGCCGGTGTCGACTGGCACCGGTTCATCCTGTTCGTGTGCTGTGCAGTCGATCAGCAGCAGCAGCGCCAGTGCGAGTCGCATGGCCTACCCCGGCACCAGGCACAGGCCGTCGCCCTCGAAGTGCACGCTGTTCACGCTGTCCGAGTCGCACGTGAGGGTGCCGCTGTAGTGGTGCTGCGGACAGCTTCCGGCGCGGAAGATGGGGCAGTAGTGGTTCATCTCCAGCTCGTTGTTGCCCGCTTCGAGCCAGTAGCTGCCGATATAGATCCGTGACCCGGGCGGCGTGCCGAAGTTGTCCTGGTCGACCACAATCCAGTCCGAACCGTCGCAATTGGCGAAGTAGGGCTTGCCCGCGGGTCGAGCGGCGTTCTTGATGCGAAAGAAGCTGCTCTCGTTCCACTGACCGGCGCCGGATTCGGACAGGTAGGTGTTGTACACGTGGTACCAGCCCGTCTGATTGACCGTGATGATGCCGCTCTGGGTGGTCTGGGACCAGCTCAACACGGCGAGCTGTGTGGGGGCGACTTGAGGGGCGTCCCCGGTGCACTCGGTGATGACCTCGGGCGGGGGCTCGTCGAAGTCAGGGGGCAGGGGAAAGTTGTCGATGTCGATGTCGGTGTCCGACTCGTCTCGGTCTGGGCCATCGGGGGTGTCAGGGCCCGCCGGGTCGCTGCCGTCAGCCGGGGTGGTCTCGCCATCACTGCCAAGCTCGTACTCAGAACAGGCGGTGGCGCCGACCCAAAGGCCGGCGGACAACAGAATCATGGTGCGCATAGAGTCTCCAGACCCCAGAGGGGGCACCCTCTTTGCGAACGCGATGCCAAGATCCTCCGATTCGGTCCAAACCGCTGATTCAGGGCTTCTTTGGGGATTTCCGTGTCCGCGCGCATGACAAATAGCGACGTTTTTGCCGCAGATCCGTTGAAAGAGATCCCGCCGGTGCGCGTATCTACGGCAGGAGGATTCATGGGCAAGATTGCAGTCGGTGGAAATCGAACGAGCGGAGCAAACCCAGGCATCGCCGCGGTGCTGTCCGTGGTCGTGCCGGGCATCGGCCAGTTCTATACCGGCCACTTTGTCTGGGGAATCATCTGGTTGCTGTTCACTCCCGGCTTCTGGCTTGGTACCGGCGGCCTGCTTGGCTGGGTCTGCCACATCCTGAGTGCCTGGCAGGCCTACAATCAGGCAGAACGCCAGTAGGTGTAGTCTGCGGTGCATGGACAGCACCCAACTTCCCGCCTGCCGCACATTTCACTTCGCCCATCCCGCCTCGACAAATCGCGAGAAGCGGGATGGATACACGATCTACGACACGCCCAGCTGCCGCGCTTCGCGGTTTGGGCACCGCTTGGTCATCGAAGAGAACCCGACCCCAGATGAGCTGAAGCGCTACGCCGACCTGTGGCGCAAGGAGCACGCGGGCAAGGGCATCGACAAGGCTTGGCTGGTGTGGGAGAGCCGAGAGCGGTGGGACCATGAGCCGCCGTTTGGGGAGCTGCATAAGCTGCGTTGTTTGATGGCGGATGAGGCCATGAGCCTGGTTCCGGACTGGAACACCGCGCGCAAGCTCGAGCGCTCGGACATCGACGCCATGATGCATCTGTTCTCGTCGCTCGAAGGCGATGCAGGCGGTCCTGACGAGGCCCATCGCTGGTACTTCAACGGGCTGTTCGACCGCATCGAGGATGAATGGGGCAGCTATTGGGGGGATTTTGAGGACGGCGAGCTTCGCGGCATGGCGGCCTGTCTGTTCGACTCCCGCGAGGCCCGCATGCAGGGGGTCATCACCGCCAAGGCGCACCGAGGCAAGGGCATCTGCTCGGCGCTCATCGCGCAGTGCGTTCAGGAGTACCAGGACATCAGCTTTGGCATCACCTACGTCATGGCCAACGACGGCGAGCAGGCCGAGCGCATCTACCGAAGGCTAGGGTTTCGACACGTGACCTGGGTGCACGAGCTGGGCTTCACGCCCTAGCGCT
>CAYYHT010000994.1:0-2394 GCA_964471355.1 uncultured Enterobacteriaceae bacterium | reverse complement strand
CCCACAACCACGAGGCGCTGTGGCAGCTTGGTGAGCTCAAAGAACTGCTCATTGGTTCGCACGCCAGCCTCTTTGAAGCCCGGAATGGGAGGCATCGCAGCCCGAGCTCCGGTGGCGATGCAGCAGCTTGCGAACTCTATGGTCGTGCCATTGACCTCGACGGTGTTTGGGCCTGTGAAGGCGGCCGTGCCCAGGAACACATCCACACCGGAATCTGCGAGGCGCGTGGCGCTGTCGTGATGGCTGATCTCGGCTCGAATGCGCCGCATGCGCTCCATGACCTTGCCGAAGTCGACCCGCACCTCGCCGTCGACGAACACACCGAAAGACTCGCCGTTCTTTGCTGCGTGGGCGGCGTGCGCCGAGCTGATCAGCGCCTTGCTGGGCACACAGCCCATGTTCAGGCAGTCGCCACCCAGCAGGTGCTTCTCGATGATGGCGACCTTTGCGCCCAGCCCTGCAGCGCCAAGCGCGGCCACCAAGCCGGCCGGGCCAGCACCAATCACCACGAGGTTGTACCGCCCCTGTGGAACGACCGCCGGCCAGTCAATGGGACTGACGTTGTCGACGAGGTCGTCGTTGTATTTGCAGTCTGGAAGCACGGTGACTCCACGTGCCAAGGCGGTGGCAGCGGATGCAGTTTGACTCATGGGACCTCCTGCTGCCTATACGTCAACTTCCGCCGAACGGACACCGAGCCAGTCGTCAGCAGTTGTCACGGGCTCGTCGGGATGGACCTAGAATAGCCGTACTAGTCCTTCAACATACGCTGCGGAGGGTTGTCGAGGTCATCGAATTGCCTGTTCCACACCGACCACAGGAACAGAGTCGCAAAGGTGCAGGACCGCCGCGGCTTTGGGATGTTGGACCACAAGGTCCCGCCCCTACAGACCAGCCGAGAGAATCGAGCCAATCACGAGCAGGATGATGGCCAACCCCGCCAGATCCCGAGTGGTTCGCATGATGGGCGACTCGTGTGTGTGCGGGCGCATGAACAACCTCCACTAGCTGCAGCTGCAAACCCAATGCCAAGGGCGGCCCCCCGCGACAAAGAGGCATTGTCCGAAGCCGAGCTCGACTACCTGACCGTGGTCGACGGCGTGGACCACTTTGCGATCGGCGCGCTGGTCTTGGACGAAATCGGCCGGGAGCGTGTGGAGTGGGCGTCGAGGTGATGTCCGAGAGCGCCGGAGTGCTCGAGCTGTCCATGAGCCTGGGCGAAGGCCCAACGGAGCCATTTGCCCGCGGCCTGTTCGGACAGGTGGCCCAACCGTTCGCCTCGATGGTGCTCAAGCAGCGTTCGTAGTGGTCATATGGCCCACCCCGCTGTGCACGGCGCCACACCGGCGTTGTGCCAGTCAGATGCGATCAGCCCGGAAGCGTACTCAGCTCGATCTGCTGGGCCACATAGGCCGACAACAACACCTCACACAGCTCGGCTGAGTGCTCGGCTGGGGCCAGTGATGCCACCGGCACCGCCACATCAGACCCGACCAGCGTGTCGAATGCCTGGGCGATCACGGCCGAGCGAGTCGTGAACACCGGCCGCCCACGGGACCGGTAGGACCACTCGCCGAAGTCCAATCCGCGGGCCTCGGCCGTCGTGGAGGCGCACAGGGGCAACAGTCGTGCTGGTGTGAGACTGCGATCGATCGCCACCGGGCTGTGACACAACAGCGACGTACGGAACGGACGCTGCAGCACAAAGTCGAGCAGCTGCTCGAGCTGCAGGTGGTCCCCCGCAACCTCGTTGAGCGCGGCCAGGTCCACATCGCTCGGGAACATCGTATGGAACTGCGGATCGCCCAGGTATTGCAGCGACTCAGCGTGAGCGCGGCGCACGAAGTCCGAGAACATCACCGGCTCGTTCACAGACGACAAGTGGTCGTGCATGACGTAAGCGTCGGACATTCCGCCGACCTCGATCATGAGCTGGCGCAGGGTGGCCGACGCGGGAGCCCGGTTCGACAGATGGCGCCCCAAGAAGCCAGCAAAGTCACGAGCCTGCTCAACACGCCGGACCGGGTCGGGTTGCTCGGGCACGCCCCAGCGCAGCATCTCGGACAGGGCCCGGCGAGAGTAGGCTCCTGGGAGCGTCGCATAGGAGATGTACGCGATGCCGTCAGGCGACAGGCATCGGGCCGTCACCGCCAGCAGTGCTTGCTGAACGGCCGGCGGCACCCAGCTGTACACGCCGTGGGCGATGATGTAGTCGAATGGTTGTTCGGACGAGAACTCTGCCAGGTCCCCAGCGATGAGCTCGAGGTTGTCGAGCTTGACAGCGAGCTGCCTGCCCTGTCCGATCTGGACCTGAGACAGGTCGAGCCCGACAAAGGTCGCGTCGGGATGGTTGCTGGCCATGGGCATCAGGTTTCGCCCATTGCCGCATCCGAG
>CAYYHT010000993.1:0-2397 GCA_964471355.1 uncultured Enterobacteriaceae bacterium | reverse complement strand
CCCCCGATCACGCTGCGCGAGCGCGACCGCCGTCACTCGTGCGGATCGCTCCCCAGGCGGCCTTTGGTCGTCGACAGATTGAGGCGGCCGCGGTCGGGACCTCCGGCAGCATGGTGAAGATCAACCGTGACGTGGTCGAGCGCCTCCGCATCCCCCTGCCCCCCCTTGCCGAACAACGCCGCATCGCTGAGATCCTCGACACCCTTGACGATGCCATCCGCAAGACCGAACAGGTCATCGACAAGCTCCAGCAGACGAAGCGGGGGCTGCTCCACGACCTGCTGACCCGAGGCATCGGCGAGCACGGCCGGCTTCGCGACCCCGAGCGGCACCCGGAGCAGTTCCAGGAGTCCCCGCTGGGACGGATTCCTCGGGCGTGGGAATTGCAGCAGCTGGCTGACATTGCCCTGTTCATCACCTCAGGGTCCCGCGGCTGGGCCGCCTACTACGCCAAGTCGGGTGCGTTCTTCATCCGCATTGGGAACCTCACCCGAGAGCACATCAACCTGCGATTCGACTCCGTCGTTCGAGTTCGACCACCCCAGTCCAGCGAGGGCCGACGAACCGCCGTCGAGGAAGGCGACCTACTCATTTCCATCACGGCCGACTTGGGCATCATCGGGGTAGCCCCTGCTGGACTTGGCGAGGCATACGTCAACCAGCACGTCTCGCTAGTGCGCCTTGAGCGGACGGTCGTCGACCCTCGCTGGGTCGGCCACTACCTCGCCAAAGGTGCTGGACAGGGGCAAATCACCCGCCTGAACGACCAAGGTGCGAAGGCGGGACTGAACCTCCCCGCCGTGTCCAGCCTGCTGACCGCGGTGCCGTCGATGGCCGAGCAGACTAGTGTCGTTGAGATCCTTGACAGCCACGACGAGCGCATCGCTCGGGAGCGTCGGACAGCGGAGAAGCTGCGCTCGTTCAAGCAAGGCCTGATGGACGACCTCCTCACCGGCCGAGTCCGGGTGTCGCGCCCGTGATGCCTGGTCTCAGCCAGCGAGACGTGATGGTTGTAGTCAACCGCTACATCGGCGTATCGGGCGGCTACCTCGGAGACTTCTCCTACCGGACCCACGCCGAGTTCTACCCCCTGTACTGCGACCTCGACATCGACCCTGACGCCCGAGACGGGACCACGCGAGAACGGTTCATCGAGATCCTGTCCTCTCTCGACCCAGTCGCACAGTCCCAGGTCCTCCGGGGCGTGCTCGCGCGGTTTCCCTTGGAAGCCGCCAACGCACCACCCACGAGAACCCCTGAGCTCCGACAGGCGGTCGAGCAGATGGCGGCTCGGCTCACGGATGGTCCACGCATCCCGGCGCCCAGAATCGGCGTGACAGCTGACGCCGTCCATCGAGCGCTTCTTGATGCGGAGCGCCTCGTCTCAACCAACGGTGCGACGAGTGCGGTCGACCGCGTCCACACTGCGCTCCACGCCTATGTGGAGGCCCTCTGCGATGAGGGCGGAGTGGCGACGACCAACAACGCATCGCTGACCTCCATGTTCAAGTTGCTACGCCAGCATCACCCGGCGCTCAAGCCCGCCGGCCCCAGATCAGGGGATGTCGATCGCATTCTCCGTGCGTTCGCGAGTGTGCTGGACTCGCTCAACACGCTCCGCAACCAAGCCAGCATGGCACACCCGCAAGCGGCGCTGCTTGATCCCCCGGAGGCAATGCTGGTCCTACACGCCTCGCGCACCGTCCTCCACTACCTTGAGGCTCGCGTTCGACGAGCAAACAGCCCCACGAGCCCGTCAGGAGGAGGAGCATGAGCACCGGCCCTGAGTGGATCCACGCCGAGAAGCCGTTCCTCGACCAGCTTGTTTCGATGGGCTGGAAGCTCACCACCGGAAACCTCGACCACCCCTCCGTCACCAGCCGCGGATCGTTCCGCGAGGTCTTTGTCGGTGACGACCTCCGCAAGGCACTCCGCAGGGTCAACCTCGACCGCGACGGGCAACCCTGGCTCGACGACGACCGCATCACTCAGGCTGTCAACGCCCTGAGCCGGCTGGGCGCCGGCGGCTCGCCGTAGTCGAAGAGCAGGTCGCCCAGGTGCGGCTCCATCGGCGGCCGGCCGGGGAGCAGGTGCGTCGCGTCGTTAAGCAGAGTGGAAGCCAGCGCGTCCTGGGTGGCGACCGCGCGCGTAACGTAATCGCTCGCGGTGTCCTGGTCGCAACCCGCGGTGCGCCGCTCGTGGCGTACCGGCGGTATCGCTCAGATCGTTGGTCGCGGGGACCGCCCGAGATCAAATCCGGCGACGTACACGATAGTGGTAGCAGGGCAACGCCCTCACGCTGTGAAATCGAGCTCCTAAGCGCTTGCGCGATGTGCGACGAATGGGGCGCGCCGCGGTGGACGAGGTGGCGTCCACCACGGGCAACGCGAACTGCAC
>CAYYHT010000992.1:0-2400 GCA_964471355.1 uncultured Enterobacteriaceae bacterium | reverse complement strand
CCTCGTCGACCTCACGCGCATCGAGCGGATGGTGCTGAAGCGCGTGCGCGGGGACTTCTTCCGCCTCCCCACCACCCCTGGAGACCCTGATGGATGACGAACTGGATCAACTGCTGAAGCGCCTCAAGCTGAAGCGGATCCGAGAGATCCTCGAAGAGCGACTCGAGGCCGCCCAGGACGAAGGCCCCTCCTACGAGGAGTTCTTGCGTCGGTTGCTTCGAGAGGAGCATCACGCCCAGCAGGCGCGCTTTCTTGAGTACCGCATCCGGCGGTCAGGGCTGCCCGAGCGCTGGACCCTGGAGACCTTCCCCTGGGAGCTGCAGCCCGGAGTGCAGCGCGCGCAGATCGAGCAACTGGCGACCCTGGCCTTCGTCGGACAGGCCGCCAACATCGTCTTCATCGGCCCGACGGGTGTCGGCAAGACGGGGCTGGCCACCGGTCTGATGATGAAGGCGCTTCTGGCGGGCCGAAGCGGCCTCTACGTCAAGGCCCAGGACCTCTTCGACGACATGTACCGGTCGTTGGCCGACCACACCTCCACGCGACTGCTGAAGCGCATCGCCCGAGTCGATGTCCTGCTGATCGACGAGATGGGGTACCTGAACCTGCGTCCCGAGCAGTCCAACATCTTCTTCAAGCTGATGGAGACCCGCTACGCCAGGAAGGCGACCATCATCACCACGAACTTGGACTACGAGGAGTGGTACGGCTTTCTGGGGCAGAAGCAGATGGTCGGCGCCCTACTGGACCGCCTGCGTCATCGCTGCCACACCCTGCGCGTCGACGGGGAGTCCCTACGCCGGCCTGAGATCTGAACCTGCGCACTGACTGAACGACCGGCCGGCCCTTGCCCGCCGGTCTTGCTCTGCCACCGCGAGCCCGCATGACCGGCCCGGCGATGGACTGGTCTCGGTGAGCACAGACCGGACCAGTCTCGGTGAGCACTGAAGGCCCAGGTCCGCAGACGATCACGGGCATCCCGGCCGGCGACCGGCGCGTCGCGCTTTCGGCGCCGGGTCACGAAGCCGTGGAGCAGGTCGTCGCGGTCCCCGTCGACGGGACGGCGCGGCTGCAGGTGGCCCTGCTCCCGACCGAGCCTCTGCCGGCACCACGTCGCGGTCTCCGACTCGCAGCAGGCGGGCTGGTGGGGATCGGCGTGGCGGCCGGAGGTCTCGCGAGCTGGGAGTACGTCCAGGCTCGACGGTCCTTCCAGGACTACCTGTCCACCGAAGACGACGACGCGGCCGTCGCGCTCTACGAGAGCGAGGTCCAGCCGCGTCGGATTCGCGCCGGCATCGAGGGTGGGGCAGCGGTCCTGTGCGTCGCGGCAGGCGCCGGCGTCTGGATCGGCACGCGGACGCAGGTCTCGGTAGCGCCAGGGCAGGTGCGGCTGACGAGGAGGTGGTGATGCGGTTGTGGATGGTGATTGCCCTGTTGGGCGTGGCCAGCGGGTGCCTGAGCGCGGACAAGCGCGAGCCCTCTGGGGACGGGGAGACTGGAACCCCCACTGCGGACACGGGTGCCGAGCCCGACGACTCGGGGAGACTCGACAGCGGGGACTCGGGGGAGGAGACCGACACTGGCGAGACCGGAGGTGTGGAGCCCTCTGCGCCAGTGATGACGTCCTTCTCCACAACCCAGGACGACGACGAGATCGTCGTAAGCTTCACGGCGGAAGATGCCGACGGCGACCTGGACGGCGGAATGCTCGACCTCGAGATCGACGGCGACGCTCGGACCTTCGCCATCGGAGACGAGCTGGCGAGTTGGGACGGCCAGACCGGCGAGGTACGGCTGGGCTTCAACGACTGCCGACGCGGCGGCTCCGTGGACGTGGTCGGCAGCGTCTCGGACGCCAGCGGTCTGAGCAGCGAGCAGGGCCAAGACACCGTGACCCTGGAGGGCACCGTCGTGCTCATGGCCGAGGGAGACGAGCCCGACTACGGCAGCATCAGCGAGGCTACCTGGTACTGCGGGAGCATCTCTGAGACGGACCCGACCGAGCACGCGACCTCCCCCTGGTACGGCACAGCGAACGGGGACTACGACCGGCTGTACGCGCTCTCGGGCACGCTCCCGCGGTCGGGTGAGTGGGCGTTCGAGCTCAGCTGGGATGACGAGACGGCCGACTACGACCTGCACTTGCTGGTCCTCTACGTTCCCGCCAGCGGAAGCTACTCCTACACGCACGCCACCTGGTCTACGGCGCGCGTCGGGACCTCCGAGACCATGAGCTACACGCTCGACGTCACCGACGACAACGTGTCCAACTACTACCTGTACCAGGTCTACGTCTCCGGTTGGGATGGCCCCGCGGGGGACTACGTCTTGGAGGTCACGCCTCCGAGCCTGTAGCTCGCGGCCGAGGGGGCACGAGCGATCTCGGGGTGGCCCCCACGA
>CAYYHT010000991.1:2115-2400 GCA_964471355.1 uncultured Enterobacteriaceae bacterium | reverse complement strand
GCAGCTTTGGCCTGATGGTCGGCAAGGCCGCCTCGACCCGCAAGCTGTTCGGCGTGCTGGGACGCATGGCGGCACACGACATGCCGGTGCTGCTGTGCGGGCATTGTGCGCATCTGCGTAAAAAATGCGCTGCCTAAACGATGGCGGGTGGAAGTGGACGTTGAAGTCGCGATGTCGATGAGGGCGGCCGGGATGAGCTGGTCGGAGGTGGCACGGCGGATGGGGGTGGTTCGGGCGACGTTGCAGCGGAGGTGTTCCGGCGCAACAAGATGAAACCGACGCTGC
>CAYYHT010000991.1:0-2105 GCA_964471355.1 uncultured Enterobacteriaceae bacterium | reverse complement strand
TTGCTACAGGGCATCGACCCGAAGGCCCACATGGTCGAGGTGCTAAGCCGGCTGGACGGACCCGCCGTGGCGCTCACGCCCATGCGCATCCGCGAACAGTGGCAGGACGCAAGCCAAGCTGGCTAGCTCGGCCGTCGGGCGCCTGCCGACCTGTGTTCCCCGGACGCCTACGCTGCATCTCCATCACCACACGGGCGCTGTCCTTCGCGGCAATCCTCATTGGCGCGGTGATGTGCGCTTTCCCCTGTGTGAAGGCAGCGCCGTCTCTCTGCCGATTGAAGACAACCCTCATTTCGTAGGAATCCACGGCTGATGACTCCAGCACGTTGAGGGGGGTCACGATGCAGGCGTTTTCGTGAAAGTAGATCAGAGTGGTGATCGCAACATTCCTACATTCGCCCGTTCTGGCGTGCTACGGACCTGGTCGGTATTTGATGGCATCGATTCAACACATCACCGGAGTGGCGGTGGCCCGCCACCGCCATTTCCTTCGTCTCTATGCTCGAGAATCCCCGGCGGTGGTGGATCTCAGCGGAACGCGCAACGAACTCGAGCTGATTCTGCGCATTGCTAGGTCTCTACGGGTGGACTTGTGGGATGTCGCAGACACGGGTGAGCTGGCATTGAGGGTATCGGACACCATCTCCGCCATGCGGTCACGCATGCTGGTATTGCTCGATCCTCCGTCGGGGGTGGGCTTCAGGGCGTGGATGATGCGAACAGGCGTCGCCCACCCAGACCTGACGCTCTGCGTCTACGGCGCGCCACAGCTCGACCTCCCTCACTCCGTTGCGGTCATCGCTACAGCCCCAGCAGCGTTGACAGCGGAACAGCAAGTAGAGAACGTGTGGAATGACATCCCGCCGCCGGCACTGCGCACCATCGCCTCGGTCGCCGTGGACGGAGTGGGCTTCATTGCAGCTTGGCTCAAGCCTTCGCCCAACACGACAATGCAGATGTTGATTCAGCTTCGACAGGCTGGGTTGCTCCTAGTGTGGGGTGACAAGCCCACTGAACGGCGGATACACATGCCTCCAGACCTCGCTGCCGCCATCATCAATCGGCTCGATGAGCAGGCGCTGCTGAAAGCCCGGAAGCATAGCATTCTGCGGGGAGCCGGCATCTGCCGATATTCCCAGACCGATATGTACACCTGGCCCATCGAAGAGGCTGTAGTGCTCCACAGCTTTGAGGATGCGAAGACGCATATGCCCGGCGCAGCGTATGAGGTCGCGACCCTTACCTGCAGTCTCTACGAGGAATTTGGTCCTCTCTTCGTGCACGAACCGTTGTTGCAGTGGCGAGCAGACCATGCGCCAACCGAGAGTCGGCGATTGCGAGCGCTCGGCGACCGGGTCCGTTGTCGAGCCCGAGTGGGCTCACAGCCCTTTTGGAGCTTGCGCGATTTCACCGACAAGTTGATCGCTTCTTGTGGGGACATGGACCCTGAAACAGAGGCTCGCTTGTGGTGGGGACGTTCTTCGTTGAGCGCCGGGATGGGCGACAACGAGGAGGCGTTGAGTGATCTGGAGGAGGCGCTAAAGCGAGCGACTGGTGTTCTCTCAGCTCAGACGTGGGAACGGAAGGCAGAACTTTGTGCCAAGCGAGGCGACTTGGAGGCCGCGGACGAAGCACTCGCCGCTGCGGCTGCACAACGGCGTGACGGAAACATGTACCACTTGCTCCAGCGGGCGGAGCTTTCGACTCGTCAGGGGCGCCCTCGTCGGGCACTGCTGGCGTATCGAATGGCTGTGCGCTGTGCTTTGCCGCATCGACTGGCGCTCGCCCTCTCCAAGCTCGCGTCCTGGCATCACGAGAATGGGCGTCTCGCCACCGCGACACGACTGTTGAGACGTGCGCTTGATACGCGGACCAGCTCTGGGCACAGGGCCGTCATTCACATGAAGATCGGCGCCGTGGAAGCGGACCGAGGGAACCTGCCCGCGGCGGTTCGGCACCTGGAGAGTTCGCTTCTTGGTATTGGCGACCACCAAGGAGATCACAATCTTCGTGACCTGTGCTGGGCGCACGTCGCGCTGGCAGAAGGGCGAGTTGACGATGCCGAGAAAGCCCTAGAGGGCTGGGGCAAAGGGCCGGCACGTGCC
>CAYYHT010000990.1:0-2408 GCA_964471355.1 uncultured Enterobacteriaceae bacterium | reverse complement strand
AGGCGGTGGCCCGTGCCCGTTCCACAGTGTTGGCTGCCATGGCCGATGCGGTCGAGCGCGACAGCCGTGTCATCTACCTCGCCGAGTACGAGCGCTGGAAGCCCATCTACTTCGCCCATGACGGCGAGACCCATCCCACCGATTTCGTGCTGTTCCCCAGCAACGACGGCACCTGGCGCATCGTCGCGATTCCGCCTCGACTGGGCGACTTCAGCCAAAAGCGCTCCCTGCCCGAGAGCTGGGCTGGGTTGTCTGGCGACGAACTGACGGCCGTGACCGGCATCGCAGGCAGCATGTTCTGCCACAAGAACCGCTTCATCGCCGTGTTCGAGACCCGCGACAACGCACTCGAGGCCATCGAGGTCCACGGCCTCGGCTGAGTGTCGGTTCCGGGCGCGAAATGGCCCAGGCGGTGGTAACCTGCGGGGCCATGAAGTGGTGGCTCATCCAGGTACCGGTGTTGAGCGTGCTGGCGGGCTGCGTTTCGATCTCGGCCGTCGAGCATCAAGCTCGCCAAGACAGTGACGGCGACGGTGCGCTTGACCTGCGCTGGGAAAATGGCACCGACTGCGATGACAGCGACGCGCTGATTGGGCCGCAAGTCAGTGAGACCTGCGGCGATGGGGTCGACAACAACTGCGACGGCACCATCGACGAGGACGCCTCGGACTACACAGTGTTCTACGAAGACCGTGATGGCGACGGCTTTGGCTTTGCTGACGTCTCGGCCCCTGGATGCGGCACCGAGCCGCCGACGGGCTGGTCGGCGACCGCGGACGACTGCGATGACTCCGATGGCAGCCTCAATCCGGCGACCCAATGGTTCGAGGATGGCGATGGTGACGGTGCGGGCGACCCGGACCAGATGCTGCTGTCGTGCACACAGCCGGGTGGCCACGTCGACAATGATGATGACTGCGACGATGCGGATCCGGCCCAGAAGCCACTCGCCGAGTGGTACGTCGACACCGATACCGACGGCTATGGCGGCGGCCCGCCCCAGGTGGCCTGCCTGCGGCCTGCGGGTCGGGTGGGCGACGACTCGGACTGCGACAACAACAACGCCTCAGTGCATCCGGGTGCGACCGAGGTCTGTGACGGCGTCGACACCGACTGCAATGGCGTGGTCGACGACGCCTCCAGCAGCCCAACCTGGTACGCCGACACCGACGGCGACACCTATGGCGATCCCACCGCTACCCAGCAGGCCTGCACGGCACCGACTGGCTTTGTCAGTACGTCGACGGACTGTGACGACGGTTCTGCCTTGGTCCATCCGGGCGCCGATGAACTGTGCGACCCGACCACGGACCACAACTGTGACGGCGACCCGACCGCCGGTGCGACGGACGGCAGCACTTGGTACGCCGATGCCGATGTCGATGGCTACGGTGACCCCGATGCGACCGCGGTCGCCTGCACGGTTCCATCGAACCACGTGGACAATTCCGACGACTGCAACGACGGCGATCTGAACATCCATCCAGGTGTGACCGACGTCTGCGACGGCGTGGACAACGACTGCAACGGCCAGACCGACGAGTCCGGAGGCGGAAGCCCGTGGTACGCCGACACCGACGGCGACGGCTACGGTGACCCTGCAGACGTCATCAGTGCGTGCGGCTCGCCCCCAGGCCGCGTGGCCAACAGCGATGACTGCGACGACTCCGAGTTCGACATCAGTCCAGATACCGTCTGGTACACCGACGACGACGACGATGGCTATGGCAACGCCAGCATCACCACCGAGTCCTGTACGCACCCCGGAGCGCCCTGGGTCGACAACGCCGACGACTGCGCAGATGGCAACGCCGACATGCATCCGAACACGGTCTGGTACACCGACGACGATGGGGACAACTGGGGGGTGCTGCCCTCAATCGTTCAGTGCATGCCCCCGGTCCTGCATGCGCTGCAGTTCGGCGACTGTGATGACTCAAACGGGGCAGTGAACGGCGATGGCGGCTGCGAGATTGATCTGAACCAGGACGACTGGGACGCCATCATTCGAGGCGAGCACACCGGAGATTTCCTGGGCTCGGTCATGATGATTCCGGACGTCGACGGAGATGGCAACGACGAGCTGGCCATCCATCCCCCGTCCTACAAACCCCTGAACTACACCGGGCGCGTCTATCTGCTCAACCTGCCCATCATTGGCGAGCACAAGCTCTCGTCGACCACCGACCGTGTGCTGACCGGCGGACCGGACGACTACATCGGCGGCGGGCTGGCGTGGACCCGGAACTTCTTCGCGACGCCCGCGGTCAGCCTGGCGATTGGCGGGTCTCAGGCCAACAGCGGCACCGGGGTTGTGTACGTCCAAGAGGCTCCGTTGACGGGGTCTACCAACGTGTCGGTGTCTGGAGCCACGCAGTTCAACGGCGAAGCGATCGGGGACTTCTTTG
>CAYYHT010000989.1:0-2410 GCA_964471355.1 uncultured Enterobacteriaceae bacterium | reverse complement strand
TACGAGATACATCGGTGACTGGAGTTCAGACGTGTGCTCTTCCGATCTCTTGGCCGATTGCCTGGACGAGACCGCGCCAGCCCAATGGACCGTCGCCGATCACAGCCGCGTCGGAGAGACGGCCAAGTCGGCCATGGATCGCATCGATGCCGCTCTGACCCTGGCTCCCAAGGTTGTGGTCGTCGGGGTGGGCGCCCAGGAACTGGCCGAAGAAGCCGCCAGCCCCGATGTGTTCGCAGCCGAGGTCACCACGCTGATTGCGGCGCTGCAGGTCGAGGGCACCCAAAAGCCCAGCGTCATCTTGGTGGGTGTGGTGCCGCCCAACGCCGAACAGATCACCGACGACAAGCCGGACCAAGCCAAGGCCAACCAGCGAACCGAGACCTGGAATGCCGTGCTCGCAACACTCGCCACGGCGTCCGATTCGGTGCACCACGTCGACCTGTGGAAGGAATGGCCGCGCGAGGGTGCGGACCGCGCCAAGCTCACCGTCGACGGATGGCGCCTGTCCCATCAGGGGCATGCCCGAGTTGCCGCAGCAGTCTGCGACACTGTGCAGATGGTCATCCGCTGACTTCCGTGGCACTCTAGGCACCGGAGGATGTTCATGACCCGATTCGCAGTGTGCGTGCTGGCCCTATCTCTGGCTGGTGACGCCTACGCGCTCGACCCGTACATGTGGGGCCTGGGGCCAAAGCTCGGCACCATGGTCATTCCGGGCAGCTATCCGGCACTGCTGCCGCCCGCTGTGCGCTCCGACACCGCGTCTGGCATTGCGCGGGTCAAGAACGACCTGTCCATCGGCTTTGACGGCGTCTACTACATCAAGGGACGCAGCCGGGCACGGGCGCACGGCCAGATCGCCTTTGGGCTGGGCTCGCCCTACTTCGACACCAACTTCAACCTCGGCGGCCAGGTCGTGGCCATTCCGGGCGCCATGGACATCTTGTTCGGTGGCTCGGCTGGTGTGGGCACCGCATCCTTTGGCGGCGAGGGCGACTCCAAGCTGGTCATGCCCTACTACCCGCTCCGCGTCGATGCGAGCGCCTTGGTCAAGGACTCCACCCGCGGGTACCAGCTGACCTCCTACTTCGTCTACAACGTGCCCGGAAAGCAGAAGTTCACCGACATCGCCGGCGTCGAGTCCACCCCCGGATGGGGCGTGAACTTCGCACTCGGTGTCGAGCTGGTGCTGTACTTCGGAGACCTCGAGCCGCCGCGCCGCAAAAAGAAGCCGTCCTAGTCCACGTGACGGATTGTCTGGGTCAGCGTCTCGATGCGACCGCGCGCGACAGAATGTCCGAGCTCGGTCTCGGTGCCTTGCCGTCATAGCGGCTGCACAGGGGGCTTGAGCTGGCCCGGGTCTTGCAGAAGTATGGGCAATGGTCCTTCTCCTCCTCCTCGCTTGCCGTGGCGCCGTCGTGCCTGCCGAACCTCTGGACGTGCTGCAGGTGCCGGTTGAGCTGTCTGACGGCCGCTGCACTGCCCAGGTCGAACAGCTCGATGATGTGCTGGGCCACCGCGCCACTGAGGTCATGGTTTTCGAGGCAAACGGCGAGCTGGTCTATGCCGACACCCGGTCTGGTCAGCCCGAGCAAGTGCGCCGGCAGGTGTGGATCGAGCGGGATGTCTCCGGGCGCGAGGTCCACAAGCGCTCTGACTGGGACGGCGACGGGGCCATGGACTTCCGCAGCTGGTTTGAGTACGACCAACGAGGGCTGAGCCGGTGGCTCTATGACCGCGATGACGACGGCATTGCCGAATGGGTGACCGACTACGTGCGAGACAGTGAGGGCTTCGAGTTGAGCGCCATCGACTCAACCGATGGTGTCGCCGGGCTGACCAAGCGCACCCGCTGGTCCACCGATCACAGCGTGTCCGATGCCACAAGGGACAACGAGGGCGACGGGGTCATCGACAGCTACTGGCACACCGAACGCGCCGACCACGGCGGCCTGCGCCTGCAGCAGGGCGACCGAGATGCCGATGGGCAGCTGGACTGGGTCGAGCGCTATGAAGCCGATGCGGTGGGCTGTCCGACCACCTGGTCCCAGGACCGGGATGGAGATGGGCTGGTCGATGCGGTGTCCGACTCCATCTGCCAGGACGGACAGGTCCTCGAGACGGTCACCCACGACTTCGACGACACGGTGACCTGGACCCGGGAGTACGCCTGGGACACCGATGGCCTGGTCTGGGAGTCGTTGTCATGGGACAGCGGCGGCCGCATTGAGGTCACCTACGAACGCGACGAGTACGGCAACATCGTGCGCATGGTGCGCGACGGCCTGATCAGCGGTCCCAAGGCGGACGCGTGGGCAAAGAAGATTTCGGAGGAGGATGAGGTGAAGGCGACGCGGGAGAAGGCAGAGGGCGGCGACACGCGGGCGATTTTCCGCATGGGGGTGTG
>CAYYHT010000988.1:0-2410 GCA_964471355.1 uncultured Enterobacteriaceae bacterium | reverse complement strand
TCGTCGAAGTACGCGACAGCCCGAGCCGCCATTACGCCAGCACCTCCACCAGCTCAGCCACGACCCGCAACTCGCCGTCCTCGACAC
The DNA here is from genome assembly GCA_964471355.1 of uncultured Enterobacteriaceae bacterium. Taxonomy (GTDB): domain Bacteria; phylum Myxococcota_A; class UBA796; order UBA796; genus CAYYHT01. Next base: position 2,323 of record CAYYHT010000988.1, on the reverse strand, counting down.
CCTCCAGCACGATGTACTCGAACCCCGCGTCCGTCGAGTCAGCCCGCAGCGTGACCCGCCGGTGCTGCCAGCTGTCACCGCCGCCAGCCTCCTTCTCGCTCTCGTAGACCTTCACCGTGTACTGCCCGCCGTGCTCGGGGTCCACGATGTCGCGGTGCTGGGCCAGCACGACCTTGCCCTGCCGCGTACCCGTCGGATTCAGCCGCCAGAGGCACCAGGCCCCGTTGGGGATACGGCGGTTCATGCTCTCGCCGATCACCTGGGCCACGAACAAGTCCCGCGCTGGCTTCACCCGGCCCTCGATGGCCACCCAGTCGTACTGGCTCGGGTCGCCGATCTCGCCTTGCGTGGGGGCCTCATCGACGACCTGATCGCCCGAGAAGAGCCCGGCTGCGACCTTGAGGTCGTAGAGCGGCACGCAGTTCTCGAAGGGGACCGCGTCCTCGGCGGGCACCCGGCGAAACGGTAGCGCCCCGGTCTCTTGAGCATCGCCAGCCTTGGCCACAGACTCCTCCATGGCCCAGTCCTTGCACACCTGCTCGGCCTGCTCGATGACCGTGATCACGGCTTCGTCGCGCTTGTCCGGCGGATAGCCATACTTGCGTAGCAGCCGCTTGATCCTTGAGCGCATCCTGGCTCGAACGCTCTCCTTCTGAGTCCAGTCGATGGAGACGGAGTGGCGGATGGCGTCCACCAACTCGTGGGCGATCTCGGCCAGCACCTTGTCGTCCATGACCTCGCGCACGCCGCCGTGTTCCACGAGTGCGTCGTAGAAGGCCATCTCGTCGTCGGTGAGCCCGAGGGCCTCGCCCCGCTTCGGCGCGTCCCGCATCTCCTTCGCCATCTCGATCAGTTCGAGGATGACCTCGGCTGCCTCCAGCGTGCGGTTCTGGTAGGCGTTGAGAGAGCGCTCCAGCATCTCGGAGAACTTCCGGGCCTGAACCACGTTGCGCCGGGTCATCGAACGGATCTCGTCGTTGAGCAGCTTCTTGAGCAGCTCCAGCTGGAGGTTCTTGTGCGGGCTGGCCTTCACCGTGGCGAGGAACTCGTCGGAGAGGATCGAGATGTCCGGCTTGGCGATCCCCGCCGCCCCGAACACGTCTACCACGCCCTCGGAGGTCACCGCCTGGGAGACGATCTGGCGGATGGCTGCGTTGAGTTCCTCGGCGGACTGACCGCTGCCGCCGACCGCGTACTTGTTGACGTTCTTCTGCACGGCCTGAAAATAGCCCACCTCGTCTCGCTGCTCGCGAGCGCCCTCCAGGTGGATCGCGATGGCCGCAGCCGTGTTGAGACGACGCATGGCGTCCAGGAACCGCTTCTTGCCGTCGTCGAGGCCGAGGACGTGGTCAGCACCGCCGGTGAGGGCCTCCAAGCGTTTGTGCGCCTCGGTGGTGAAGTAGCCGCCGTAATCGAAACCGTGGAACAGGTCGCGGACGATCTCGAACTCCCGCCGCAGGACCTCCAGCGCCTCCTCTACGGGAACGCCTGGCCTCTCGCCCTTGCTGCCGCCATAGGTCGTCACCGCCTTGCGGAGCTGCTCGGCCAAGCCCAGGTAGTCCACCACCAGCCCCGAGGGCTTGTCCTTGAAGACCCGGTTGACCCTGGCGATGGACTGCATCAGGCCGTGGCCCTTCATGGGCTTGTCCACGTAGAGCGTGTGGGCGCAGGGCACGTCGAAGCCAGTCAGCCACATGTCGCGCACGATCACCATCTGCAACGGGTCGTCCGGGTCCTTGAACCGCTTCTCGATGGCCTTCTGCCGGGACTTGTTGCGAACGTGAGGCTGGAAGGCTGGCGGGTCACTGGCCGCGCCCGTCATCACCACCTTGATGCCGCCGGTCTCATCGTTGTCGCTGTCCCACTCCGGGCGCAGCTTGACGATCTGCTCGTAGAGATCGACGGCGATGCGTCGGCTCATGACCACGATCATCGCCTTGCCGTCGAGGATCTCCGTGCGCCGGTCCCAGTGGTCGAGGAGGTCCCGTGCCACCAGCTCCAGGCGCTCGCCCGTGCCCACCATGGCCTCGAGCCGCGCCCAGCGGGACTTGAGCTTCTCCCGGACGCTCAGCTCTTCGCCTTCGGTGACTTCGTCGAACTCTTCGTCCACGACCGGCTTGCAGTCGTCGGGCAGCTGGATCTTGGCCAGCCGCGCCTCGTAGTAGATCGGGACCGTGCGCCCGTCCTCCACCGACTGCGAGATGGTGTAGGTGTCGACGTAGTCGCCGAAGACGGCAGGCGTGGACTTGTCGTCGAACTCGATGGGAGTACCCGTGAAGCCGATGAACGAGACTTCGGGCAGGGCGTCGCGGAGGTTGCGGGC
>CAYYHT010000987.1:0-2415 GCA_964471355.1 uncultured Enterobacteriaceae bacterium | reverse complement strand
CATCACCGCCATCGACGTCTTGCGGGCGAAGTGGACCTGCCCTGTCAGCGCCACGTACATCACCACACCTAGCGCGTAGATGTCGGTGCGCGCATCGACGTCGGACGTGCCCTCGACCTGCTCGGGGGACATGTACATCGGTGAGCCAAGCACCGTTCCGGCCTTGGTGACCTGGCTGTCCTCGTCGACCTGCTTGACTAGGCCGAAGTCGACGACCTTGGCGTAGTCCATGTCCTCGCCGTGCTGGCAGATCAGCACGTTGGCGGGCTTCATGTCGCGATGGATGACCCCCTGGTCATGGGCCTCGGCCAGCGACCCGCAGATCTGCTTGGCGATGTGGCTGACCCGCAGCGGATGCAGGGGGCCTTCATCTTTGATCAGGTCGTGGTAGGGCTTGCCCTCGAGCCACTCCATGGCGATGAAGTAGACGTCGTCCCACGTGACGCCGTAATCAAAGATGCGGACGGTGTTCGGATGGGTCAGCTTGGCGCAGATCGACGCTTCATTGAAGAAGCGAGTGCGGAACTCCTCGACGTCGGACTCAGTGCCCGCATGCAGCGTCTTGAGCGCGATGATTCGGTCGAGAGGCGCCTGGGTCGCTTGGTAGATACAGCCCATTCCGCCCTTGGCGACCAGCTTTTCGACCTTGAAGCGGTCCGCCAACACCTTGCCGATGAGCGGGTCCTTTTTGCGCTTTTTCTTGGGGGGGGCGTCGGGGGGCTGTGACGTCACCTCGGGCTCGTCGGACAACCGACCTCCATACTGCCGCTAAGCGTAGCACCTGCACCATAAGACGCTCTGGGCATTTCAAAGAAGCACCTGTCGAGAACGGGCTGCCAGAGCGGTTTTCGAGACAACGCTGTTCATTCGGGTAGCAGCAGCGTGCGCGAACGGTGTTTGGATGGCTGGCTAGCGACACTGTGGTGCGCTAGGTCCCGGGACCTCGGAGGAGACACTCTTGACGCGCATCTCAGCGGGAATGCTGGCCGCACTGGCCCTCAGCACCGCCATCACGCCTGCAAACGCGGCAGAAGTGCAGTTCGAGGGCTACTACCGAGCCCGTGCCCGCGCCTTCGATTCGCTGTCCCTGTCCTCTACGTCGGACTTGGCCAACGCCGAGGGATTGTCGTCGTTCGTGCAGCACCGTTTCTGGCTCAAGCCGCGGTTTGTGCTGTCCGAGAACGCGGCGGTCTATGCCGAGCTGCGTGGGCTGGACGGGGTGTACTGGGGCGATCAGCCCAATCCCTACATCGATCAGACCAGCGGAGCTGCGGTCGCGAGCACCGACACCGACAGCTTGGGCGCCCCTTCGGTCAGCCTGACCACCGGCGAGCAGGCAGGCGAATACGGCACGGACTTCACCATGTGGCGTGCCTGGGGCGAGGTCCACACCCCCTACGGTCGCTTCAAGGCAGGCCGCATGCCTCTCAACTGGGGCCGTGGCATCTGGCAGAACGACGGCACCACCGACGACAATGGCTTCAAGGACTACGGCGACACCGCCGACCGCGTGTCTTGGGAGCACCTGATCGACGATCAGGTCTACGTCATGGCGGCGTTCGACGTGAACAGTGCTGGCTACAACAACTTGCTCGACGACACCAAGTCCGCCAACCTGGGCATGGCCTACCGCTCCGAGCGCCTGGTTGCGGGCTTGAACGCCCAGTGGCGCTCGCGTCCGATTGACGACTTCAGCCTCATCACCGCCAGTGCTGCGGTCGACGCCGAGATCGGCGCCCTCGAGCTGCACTTCGAAGGCGTTGGACAGTTCGGCGCAGGCGACCTCGACAATGGTGCCAACGACGTGCGCATCACCGCCGGTGGCGCTGTGCTCGACGCTAGAATCAGCGGCGACAAGCTGGGCGCCATGCTCAAGCTCGGCTTTGCCAGCGGCGACGGCAACAGCGCCGACGCCAACCTGCACGACTTCACCTTTGACCGCGACTACAGCATCGGCATCTTCATGTTCGAGCAGCCCATGCCCGTGCTGTCGACCAACGGAACCGGTACCGGCCGCAACTTCGACAACACGCTGACCGGCACCGCCATCAGCAACGCCATCTTTGTGCGTCCCGAAGTCAGCCGCGAGATGATCGACGACCTGTCGGTCAACGCCGCGGTCGTGTTGGCCAGGCCAGCAGCGGCACCGTCCGACAACGAGGAACGCGACAGCTATGGCACCGAGGTCGACATCGGCGTCGACTACTCGCCCTACGAGCACGTCGAGCTGTCAGGCACCCTGGGACTCTTCTTGCCGGGCTCGTACTACAGCGAGTACGACACCGACAACTTCGACTTCAGCCGTCCCGCACTGGGTGGTCAGCTGGTCACCAACATCCGCTTCTAGGCAGCAGGCCGTCGAAAAAGGCCCGAAGGGTCTTTTGATGCGGGCTGCGCCAAGGCGGCCGCTGCCCC
>CAYYHT010000986.1:0-2447 GCA_964471355.1 uncultured Enterobacteriaceae bacterium | reverse complement strand
TCGCTCCGCAGTTCTACGTGTCGGCTTTCCCGAACGTCGACCCAGTCGCGGTCGTCGCCGAACGCGCGTCGTTTGAGTGCCAGCAGTACGGAACGGCGCTCGTCGGGGGTGAGCGCGCGGTCTGCCGCCCGCTCAATGCGAGCGGCCTCTTCCCAGCTGGTGGTCTTGAAGCCGATGCGTTCCATGTTCTGATCAGAACACGTCAGCGGCCGATTCGCAACGCTGTGCAGAGCACAAATACCCTGATCAGCCTGTCGCCATCAGCATGATTCGGCTCACGCTGTCGATGGCTAATCAGTGAAGAAGAGCCAGCCAGCGAGCTGATTGACGGCAAGCACCAAGTCACCGACGGAAGTCCGAAATCCGATGCAGCGCTGCGGCGTTCACAGCCACGATCCGTGTCGCCTCTGCCCGCCGTGCTAACTCTCAGCGAACGAGACCCGGCCGTTCCGTCGCGGTGAGGCCACAGCGGGCGATGCCGGGTCTTTTCGCCGTTGTGCGCAACGGCGTCTCGGTGGCGTCTCGGCCCTCTATGGGAAGAAAGGCAACGAGGCAGTTGCTATGCGGATCAGTGATTCGAGAGATGATCCGCGAAAACCCGATCGCGCGCCTTCAAGCGCTCGAAGGCCGACGGGAATTCGCCCCTGGAATGGCCTCTGGCCGGTGATTCGGGAGCCCGGGCTCAAGAGCGTCTGAGAGTCCACGCCGACACGCTTTCGCCGCGCCCCTTGAGCGCTAGCTCGGATTTCGCCTCGACCACAACCTCGCCGTCCCCGACGCTCATGGCGACCGGTTCGCTGGCGAGGACGCGGCTCGCGGGGGCCCGGACCGAGACGTTCGCGGTGAGTAGTGCGACTGATGTGTCATTGACGTACAAAATCTGTTGACGCAGGTGCGTCATTGACTTAGAATGTGGAAATGGAAGTGCCGCATACCGTCGTGGAAACTCCGGCGTTCATCAAGGCTGCGGGCAACTGCATGACCGACGAGGAGCGAGAGGGGGCCATTGCAATGGTCGCTGAGAATCCGAGATGTGGCGACTTGGTGCGTGGCACGGGTGGCATTCGGAAGGTGCGGTACGCGGTTGGAAGCAAGGGAAAGAGCGGTGGCGTCCGGGTCATGTACTTCTACGCCGGAGCGAAGGTGCCGATTTTCATGCTGTCTGTGTTTGCGAAATCGAGCACGAGCAACCTGACAAAGGCGCAGCGCAATGCGCTGACAGGCGTCGCGAAACGCCTCGTGGACAACTACCAGGAGTGACAACAACATGAGCAAGAAGACCGACACGAGCGAGTTCGATGCCATCATGGAGGGCATGACTCAGGCTTTGGAGTACAGCGAAGGCGCTCGCGAGGGCTTCGTCACTCACGTGCCAGAGACTGTGGATGTTCGTGCCGTGCGTGCCAAGACAGGCCTCACCCAGCAGGCCTTCGCTGACCTATTCGGCATCGGCGTCTCAACGCTTCGACAGTGGGAGCAAGGCCGTCGTCACCCTCGTGGACCAGCTCGAGTGCTACTGCGGGTGATCGAGCGAGAGCCTGCGGTCGTGCTGAGGGCGCTGTCGCAACGGGCCTCGGATGCCGATGCTTCTGCTGCCGATGCTCGATGACTCTGGGCTCGCCGGTCGAAGTGCGTTCAGGTGCGCTTCTACTGGCTGTCCGTCCCGCAAAGTCGTTTCATTACGGTGGCGTCTTGATGGCTTCCCACACCGGACAGAGCGATAGACGCGTCTGGACGCATTGGGAGGGAGTCGGTGTCAGGGAACGAGATCAGTCAGACGGGGAGGGGTTGCCGGACGGGTGTCGCTGGAGTGGTGCTGTTTGGTGTGTTGCTCGTCCCCGGTGGGGTCGTCTCGAGCGTGACGGTGAACGCTCTGGCCGGGGGCGACACATGGATGACAGGACCCATGCTTTTCGCACCCTTCGCCTGTACCGTGCCGTGCCTCTGGGCGTGGCATCTACTTGTGATGCAGTGGGAGGTTCGTGATGTACGGCCTGTTGCTGGGGGTTCTGTTCACTTGGGCGGTTCGTCGTGGTCTCGTGTACGACCCGCTGGAAAGTCCGGGCGTGGAACTCTGACAGAGTCTCGGTCTTTAGTGTCGCGGCGTCCACCGAGAGCAGTCCGGTTCGACCCATCGATGGTAGTTGGTGTCGAGCTCGGTCGAGCTGTCAGCCCGTCCCGCCGTGTCCGTGGCGTTTCGAGGAGAGGGCCACTACACGGGAGAGCCCCACGCCATCAGCATGATCCGGTTCGGGCCGCCGATTGCCCTTGGCGAGACAGAGCTATCGGTAGTTCCTCGAGCGGCAAGTGTCAGGGCCAAGCTGGAGGAGGGAAAACCGAGGCGAAGCCTGAGGCGCTCACAGCCACGATTCGTGTCGCCTCCGCCCGCCGCGCTAACTCTCAGCGAACGAGACCCGGCCGTTCCGTCGCGGTGAGGCCACAGCGGG
>CAYYHT010000985.1:0-2449 GCA_964471355.1 uncultured Enterobacteriaceae bacterium | reverse complement strand
TTTGTCGGCAGTCTGCGTTGGTCGAATGGGCGGATCAATCTTCCCTGGTCTGGCAGCGATGTCCCTGTCGGTGACGTGAATTCAGACGGGGTGGACGACATCCTCACCAAACGCCTCCACGATGGCACCCACCTGCTCTTCTACGGCTCCGACCGACTCTAGCCACCCCCGCTGCGCTGAAGGATCTGGCCAGACCGCGACAACCGACAGTTGAGGTCCCCCAATGCTCCTGCTCCTAGCCACGATTTCGTTCGCCGAACCGCCCCCGCCGGTGGCCTATACCCACAAAGCCCAGCACCGAATGGTGGGCGCTGACATCGGGCGCGTCCTGCTCACGTCGGCTGCGGGCGGGCTTGCCTATTGGTCGGTGCGCGACGGGGCCTCGGTCCACGGCATCACCGGCACGCTGCTGCTGGCTGCTGGCAGTGGCGCATCTTGGGCCCAGCGTCCCGTCCAGCGCCGCACCCTGGGCGTCGACATGCGCAGCTGGGAACAGACCGAGCTGCAGACCCAGCTGCGAAGCGAGCTGGCGGCCGAGCGCCTGGTCGCCATGAAGGCCCTGCTGTGGCGTCACGACGACCTCACCGGTCCCGCACTCACAGTCACGGACGTCGACGAGTTGGTGCGCCGCGAGACCATTCGCCAGCTGTCGGCCTGGGCCATGGAGCCCACCTCGGATTCGGCGGCCGCCTATGTGTTGCTGCGGGTCGGCCTCGACAACGAGACCGACCCCAGACTTCAACGAAAGTGGGCCTTTGCCCTGGGTGACATGCCCGTCGACTAGCGGCGGCTCATCTCGATTCGAGCGGGCAGTCCGCCGTCGCAATCCTCATCGCCGCACTCGGGATCGGTCAGCACGGCAGAGCTTCCGTCGAGGGCATAGGCGAAGTTCCAGGCGCCGCCTTCGAACTCCCCTTCCTCCTGCACCCCGGCCCACAAGCCCAGGCGACCGTCCTCCTCGGTGAGCATGCCGTCGATGACCATCTCGCTCGACTCGGTGAGCACGGAGCAGTCCGAGTCGCTGTAGGTGCTCTCCGCGATGACTTCGTGCATGCGGAAGCGGTCATCAAACGAGAGGGTGACCTGCATGATCTCCCAATGCTCGTCGTTGGCTGTGCACTCGCCCATCGTCTGTTCACCATCGTCGAACTCGATGAGCGACACATCCCAATCCCCCACCCAGGGGCTGTTGGCCGGATCGAGGCGCGTCAGCACCATGTACTCCGGTCCGTCCTCGGCACTCGAGCCTTCGTCGAGTGACGCATCGAGGTCAAAGCGCAGGGTGTCGCCGTCCAGCGTCACGGTGTACGGCTGACGACGATCGTGTTCGAGCTCGACCCACATCACACCGGGCTCGAAGCTGATGTCCTCGATGCCGCCATCGAGTGCGGATGTGGGCACCCCCGCCTCGATGTCCATGGACTGGATGTCCAAGCCGCCTGTGCCATCGCCGTTGTCGAAGATTCGGATGTTGCCGATGATTCCGGGGTCGGTGTCCCGCCCAATCACGCCTCCGTCGTCGCCCACGCCCTTGGCCTCGGTGATCGCCCAGAGGCCGGCGTAGTGCGAGCCAACCAGGTCCTCGTCATCGACCTCGACGTCCGTGTCTTCGACATCGGTGTCGTCCGTGTCCACCAGATCGGTGTCCTCGCCGGCACCAGGTCCCTTGCAGCCAATCAATAGGAGCCCGAGTGCCATCGCACTCATGCCTCCGGAAAGTAAGTTTTTACCCATGCTCTTGTGTCCTCCGCCTCTGCCGACGGATCTACCTGTCGGCACATTCGGTGACGTTCTGGAAACAGGAATGAGCGCGTTGACGATTTAGGCTCACAACTATAAGGTGTCACCTGACACTTCATAAGGCGCTTTTGATGAAGGAACACTGCGTAGACCTGGGAGGATTCAGTCTCTATGTCCAAGAAATCGGACAGGGAGATCCAGTGGTGTTTGCGCACAGCCTGACGCTGCATGGCCAGATGTGGAAGGTCGTGGCGCAGCAGTTGTCACAGACCCATCGCTGCTTCATCGTCGATGTGCACGGTCATGGGCAGAGTGAGGGACCCCACGAAGACCGCACTCTCGAGCAGCTGGCCGATGACTTGGTCAGGGTGCTGGACGCGCTTTCACTGGACCGCGTCACCTGGGTCGGTCACTCGATGGGCGGCATGCTGGGCCAGCGGATCGCGCTGCGGCATCCCGAGCGAATCACGGCGTTGGCCCTTTGTAATACCAGCGGACAGGCCGAAGATGAGTACGTCCGCGACATGTACCACAAGGTGAACGAGAAGAGCCGGGGCAAGCCCACCAACGAGATGACGGTGAACTTCGTGCTGTCGCTGATGTTCCGCGACGAGTTCCGGGAGGCGAGCCCCGAGGCGGTCGACCTGATGACGGAGCTGATGCGCTGGGAGCCGTCTGCCATCGCGTTCACGCGCAATCTGCTGATCGC
>CAYYHT010000984.1:0-2457 GCA_964471355.1 uncultured Enterobacteriaceae bacterium | reverse complement strand
TCCTCCGGGAGAGAAAAAGCCGGGTGACGCAGGTGCCGATGGTGCGGCCGTCTGCGGTCAGCAGAAACACACGGCCGTTCTGCAGCAGTGCTGCGGCCGTGTAGTGAGAGAACGTCGACTCTGAGAAGGTCTGAAGGTCGATGTCAACCAGAGTTCTGACCAAGTCGGGGCGATAGCCGTCGATTTCTTCGACTGCGATCGCGTAGGTCAGTCCCGCATCTGTTTCGATACGGAAATCCTCCATTGAGCCTCCCTTCAGCTCCACAGTAGGAGCCTGGACTGATTGTGTCAAACCGCGATCATGTTGCTGGAACGCTGTGAATTGTTGAGTGAGTGCTCATTCAGTACTCCAGACCATGCCGCTGCACCGTTAGTGTCTACAGACGGAGAGACCCATCAAATGGCCCCTGAACCGGACTTCGCTGCCCACCGCACTGCCTTGCTCAAATCCCTTGCCCCAGACGAGGCAGTGCTGCTGCTCGGTAGCAAGCACCACATCCGCAATGGAGATGCCGAATATCGCTATCGGCCACACTCCGATGTGTTCTGGCTGACCGGCTGGGAAGACCCCGACGTCGCGGTGTTTCTGCGCCCAGGGGACGAGGCGTTCACGCTCTTTGTGCAGCCCAAGAACAAGGAACGCGAGATCTGGACCGGTCGACGAGCGGGTCCTGACGGCGCTCGCAAGCAATACGGCGCCGATGCCGCCTTCCCGATCTCGCAGCTGGCCAAAGAGCTGCCTCGATTGGTTCAGGGAGTCAGCAAGCTGCACTACGCTTTTGCTCTCGACCCCGACACCGATGCGCTGCTCATGAAGTCGATCTCGACCGCCGCCCGCGCGGCTCGCAGGAACGGCCTCGAGGTTCCCGAGACCTTCCACTCCCCTAGCCGGCTGCTTCACGAGCTGCGCCTGCACAAGACCGAGAGCGAGGTGGCCGTCATGCGCGAAGCCGCACGCATCACAGGCATTGCTCACCGAGTCGCCATGGCCGACACGCAGCCCGGCGGCTTCGAGTACGAAATCGCCAGCCTGGTGGACTGGACCTTCAAGAAGAACGGGGGCACTGGGGCGGGGTACGAGAGCATCGTGGCTGGGGGCGCCAATGCCACCATCCTTCACTACATCCGCAACCGCGACGAGCTCAAAGACGGCGACCTGCTGCTGATCGACGCGGGCTGCGAGTACCGCTACTACACCGCCGACGTGACCCGGACCTTCCCGGTAAACGGCACCTTCACCGAGCCGCAGAAGCGCGTCTATGAGTGGGTGCTCAAGTCACAGCTGGCCGCCATCGAGCTGGCTCGCACCGGGCACAGCTTCATGGAGATGCACGACGCCGCCATCCGCGTGCTGACCGAGGGCATGGTCGACCTGGGCCTGCTGTCGGGTGACGTCGACGACCTGATCAAGAACGACGACTTCAAGAAGTACTACATGCACGGCACCGGGCACTGGCTGGGCCTCGATGTACACGATGTCGGCGCCTATGCCCGCGATGGGGGCAGCCGGGCTCTTCAGCCGGGCATGGTGGTCACCGTCGAGCCAGGCCTGTACATCGCCGCTGACGACGAGGACGCCCCCAAAGAACTCCGAGGGATCGGCATCCGCATCGAAGACGACGTGCTGGTCACAGCGGGCGAACCTGACGTTTTGACGGCAGACATTCCCAAGACCGTCGCCGAAGTCGAGGCCGCCTGCCGAGCGTAGTGCGGTAGGCTTGTCGGACTTTCAGGAGAAGTCCCATGCGCCAATTCATGCTCTTGGCCCTGCTGTTTCCAGCAGTGGCCACTGCCGTCCCCACCACAGCCACCCACCAAGGTCGAATCTTCGATACCTCGGGTCTGCCCTTGGACGGCACCCACACGCTGCTGCTCGGCCTGTACGCAGATGTGGTCGGCGGGACCGACTTGTGGAACGAGAGCCACGATGTGGACTTCGACAATGGCTACTACAACGTGACCCTGGGCGAGACGACTGCGCTCGACTCCACCGTGCTCGATCGAAACCAGATCTTCATCTCCCTCGCCGTGGACGGCACCACCGAGATTGGTCCACGCCAAGAGCTGACCAGCGTTCCCTACGCGGTCATGGCCAATGAGGCCGCCGGACTCGCCGCCGGTGCTGCTGTTGACGCCGGGTCGCTCTCGGTCAATGGTGTTCAGATCATCAACGCCGGTGGCGACATCGACTACAGCCACATTGTCAACGCGCCCGCAGGCAGCGACACGCTCGCAGCGCTGGCCTGTTCCGCCGGTGACATTGCCGAGCTGGTCGGCACCACCTGGACCTGCGTTGCCAACAGCAAGACGGCCGCCGATGTGGGGGCACTCGACCTCACAGGCGGCACACTGACGGGCCAGCTCGACGGCACGGACGCGGTGTTCTCAGGCACGGTGACGGCGGGCTCCATCGACGGGCCGCTGGCTCAAGGCAACTTGGCCGGACGTCTGTGCCCC
>CAYYHT010000983.1:0-2460 GCA_964471355.1 uncultured Enterobacteriaceae bacterium | reverse complement strand
ACCGAACGGGTCCCCGCGGCCAACTCGCGGGATGGGTGCCGGAATATTGAGATCATGTGAAGATTCCCTCACGCATCTCGAGTCCCTGCTCGATGAGCTGGGCCACCGCGGCCTTCACTCGCAGTGCGGCAGCGGCCACGATCTCGGGATCGTCTGCATCGCTCGGTGAGAACTCTTCACCCAGGGGAATCGGCTTGCCGTAATGGATGTGGTACCGCACCGGCAGCGGAATTGGAGACGCGACAATCGGGATATAGGGAATGGGATCGGGAAACGGAATGGTCGCGATCTGCGGCATCTGTTCTTCGGCGCCCACGACGGCAATCGGGATGACGGGAGCCGAGTAGCGAATCGCCATCTCACAGTGGCCCTTGGTCCACCGCTGCAGCTGGTAGCGCTTGCTGTAGGGCTTGCCGATGCCAGGCACGCCCTCGGGGAAGATCATGAGCATCTCGCCCGCTTCGAGCAGGGCTCGCGCATTGCCGCGGGAGCCACTGACGACGCCGCACCGCGAAAACAGCGTGGTCACAAAGGGCAGCGCCGAGACAAAGAAGTCGGCGAGTGGACGGCTGACCCGGGGCGGATTGGTGTTCCTCAACACGTCAATCCAGATCATGGCGCCATCTGCGGGCAGCGTGCCCGAGTGGTTGGCCGCCAAGATCGCCGGCCCATCAGCTGGAATGTTCTCGATGCCGTACGACTTCACGCGGAAGTAGCTGTCGTAGATCGGCCCAACGACCGCATCGCCAAACGCCACGAAGTCAGGGTGCAGGCCAAAGCGATCGTAACCGTGCCCGGCATCGGCGAAATGCAGGCGATCGGTTCGATCGAGGCACTCGGACTTTCCAAGGGCTTTTGTGAGCATACGGGCGACGGAGGGCGGAAATGGCATGGCACCGGAGGGTACCCTACTTCGCGGCCTCGCTGGCAGCCTCGGCTCCCACTCCGAGTTCCCCTTGCGCGTCGAGGGCGGTCTCCAGCAATTCCAACAACTTGCGGCGGCTTGCCGAGCGCTGTGCACTGAGCGCAAGACCGGCGCGACAGGCCTCCTCGGCGCTGCGGTAGTCGCCTGCGGACAGGAAGTGCTCTGCAGCCACAACGGCAGCGGGCTGGCCGGTTGACGCCGGCGCAACGATGTCTGCCATCCAATCGAAGACGCGCTTGGCTTCTTCGCCCGATGCCTCTTCCATGGGAGGAGCCGCAGAGGCCCCGTCCTTTCTCATGCCCAGCTGAATCCGAGGTCCGCGCCTCTCCACGCTGACTTCTTCAACCTGCGGGGCTGGGGCCATATGACCCATGTCGTCGTCATCGAGTGACCTGACCTGATCGGCCGCCAGGTCCTCGCTCTCGTCGTCCGCCTCGGCTCGCTTCTCGGCCTTCTTGGACTTCGTGTCTGGGGTCTTGTATCCACCCGCTCCGAGCCCAGCGGTGCCCGCGACAGCGCTGTCCACCATGGCAGGGGGCGGCGGGGACACCGTCGTCGGAATCGCAATCAATGGAGGCTCGACCGGCACATCGTCGAACCAATCACCTTCTTCGGCCTCCTCGGCCTCTGGGGCCTCTTTGTCCGCGGCGCGGCTGCGAGCACGGTCGGGCTCTGGTTGGGAGTCGAGCTCGGTTTTGGGAACGGCGGGCGCCTCGACTGGCTCGGCCGCCTTGGTCTGACGCTCCTCAGAGAGGGTCGCATCGACCGGAAGCTCGGCGACGCCATCCACGTCCGGGCTGGGCATCGACTCTGTGGTCGGCATCGGCGCCTTGAACTCATCTGCGGGAGGCACATCGAGCATCACCGCGAACAATGCGGCCGCCGCCACCAACATGGCAGAGCCACCACTGGCCATCCAGCGACGCCAGGTGCTTCGGTTTGCGGGCTCGGGCACATCGGCCGTGGCAGGCACAAGGGCGACCGGTGCGAGCGTGTCTCCTTCAGCGACCAAAGGGCCCGAACGAACCTCGGCGAGGATGTCTGCCACCGTGACCCGGGCTGCGGGCGCAAGGTCTGGTCGCAGGGCGTAGACCGCCTCGAGTGCATCGGGGTCCAACCCCTGCGGTGGGGGTGTCCCTACCGGTGCATCGAGCCAGGCCCCAAGGGCCTGAGCCTGCAGTTCTGGCGGCTTCGCTGGCAAGAGCGGCAATCTCCTCTGTCTCGCTGGGTAAACGGACTCGACGGATCCTGCTTACACCTTGGGCTCGAAAACTCCGATCGGCCAGTCCAGCACAGGGCTGAAGTCCGCATCGAAAGCCTATTCGGCGTCTGATTCCATAATGGCATCGCGCATTTTCATGGGCTTGTCGGCGTCCATGGCCGGGGTGAACGCCCAGCGCTCTTTCCACTCGCCATTGGTGCCACTGCCCCATTTGACCCCGGTCAGCACCTGGCCGATGCACTTGGCCAGCTGATCGTCGCCGGTGCTATTCCGGTCGCTGTTCACGTACACAGTGCGGCCATTGCTGACGGCC
>CAYYHT010000982.1:0-2469 GCA_964471355.1 uncultured Enterobacteriaceae bacterium | reverse complement strand
CGCTCTGAGCCAGGATCAAACTCTCCAGTTTAATATCTGTACTCTATTTTTTGTTTTGATTTGAACAGTACCTTTCTGGTAGTCATGTGAAACAACCAGCCGGTTTCCGTTCGAAATCGACGAGAATCTCAAAATACTTCTATCTGAATTTCAAGGAGCATTCTGCGAGGCCCGAGAGCCGCGCTCCGTTGTCACCGGTTGGTGGCAACCCCCGCCTTCTATCTTTTGGCGGCGGCGTGTCAACCACTCGCAGCGAAGATTCCTCGCATCATCGCGATCTTGTAGGTCCAACCTAGGCCCATCGCGAAGATAAAAAGTGCCGCCAGCCTGCCTTCGTAGGGTGCCAAGCGGTCGAGGACCCTCCCCCAGCGACCGACAGGCTGGATGGCTTCTGCAGTCGAGATGGCGAACGAGCCCACGGTCATTGAGAAGAGCACGACACCGAAAGGCTGATTGATGAAGGCCTGAATCGGGTGCAGGTGAGCCAGAAGTGCGAACGTCGTCGTCATGCCGCACATCGGGCACGGGTAGCCCGTGGCTACGAGAAAGGAGCAGTTGCCCAGACCCAGCTGAAGATGTGTCGCATGACCCAGCGGACTTGGAGTCAGCCAGGCCGCCAGCAGCAGAATGGTGCCCGTGCACAGCGCGACAAACGCCGACACCCAGCGTGCTCCTTGCGGGGTGCGCACCCAGACGGTCACTGGCTGCCGTCTGGCAATGCGTCTGAGGCGACTGCAGCGTCGATGAGAACGCCGGCGCCAGCGAGCTCGCGGTCGATTTCGGTCAGCTCGGTGTCCACTTCACGACGAAAACGCTCGTACTCGCTAGCGATATTCAGCGCTGCCAGCATGGCGATGGTGTACTCGTCGAAGGTATTCGACCGCCCCGCCATTTCTGCCATCTTGCCGTCGACGTAGGCCGCGACTTCTTGCAGGTCGATGTCGTCTTCGTCTGAGCGAACGGTGTAGCGCCGCCCGCGGATCGTGATCTGGACCTTCATAGGTCTGAGATAACGCAAAGGCGGCCGCAGTGGCATCGACCGACTGGCATGCAGGCCGAAGACCTAAGCCAGTGCACTGACGAACGCGTCCGCATCGAAATCGCGCAGGTCTTCAATTTTCTCGCCCACGCCCACGAGCTTCACCGGCAAGCCGAGCTCGGCGGCGATGGCCAGAACCATGCCGCCCTTGGCGGTGCCGTCCAGCTTCGTGATGCACACACCGGACAGCGGTGCCGCTTCGTTGAATAGCTTGGCCTGGGACATCGCGTTCTGGCCAATCGTCCCGTCGACCACCAACAGCGTCTCGTGGGGAGCCCCTGGGACCTGTTTGTCGATGACCCGGCAGATCTTGGAGAGCTGCTCCATGAGTGGCTTCTTGGTCTGCAGTCGGCCTGCCGTGTCGATGATGACGACATCGATCTCGCGCGCCTTTGCGGCGGCAAGCGCGTCATAGACGACCGCACCGGGGTCAGCCCCCTCTTTGTGGGCAACGATGTCGGCCGAACTGCGCTCGGCCCATACCGTGAGTTGTTCGCCGGCCGCCGCTCTATAGGTGTCTGCTGCCGCAAGAAGGACCTTCTTGCCGCTGCTGGAGTACCGATTGGACAGCTTGCCGATGGTGGTGGTCTTGCCACTGCCATTGACCCCCACCACTAGGAGCACATGTGGTCCGTCAGCGGGGGCCCGAACCATTGTGGCGTCCGACCGCGCGAGCACAGCCCGCATCTCGGTGCGCAGCGCGTCTCGCAGCAAGGCTGGGTCATCGGTCCCGTCTTTGGCCATGCGTCGGAGCGGAGCCAGCAGCTTTTCAGTCGTCGGCATGCCCACATCGGCAGACAACAAGGCCATCTCGAGGTCATCAAAGAGCGACTCGTCGACTTTCCCACCGAACAACGCCCCAAGCCCACCATTGAGCGCGTCTCGGGTTCGGCCCAGCGCGTTCCTGAACAGCGCCGTCAGGCCACCCACTTCCAGGGTCGGGGCCTCGTCAGTGGTCGGCTCCGGCTCTTCGGTGGGCTCGTCTGCCGTCTGGTCGGGGACGTCGGCCTCGGAGGCTTGCGGAGGCGCTGCGCTCGGGGTTGCGGGAATCTGTGGTGAATCCGCCTTGGGAGCTGCATCCAGCTTGGACGGCGATGGGGACAGAAAGAGGGCAGCGCTGGTGCCGAGCAGCGCCAAACCCAGTGCAGTCAGACCGAGAAACAAGGGATCCATGTGTGGGTGCTATCCGACCTCGGTGCCAATGCGCACCGACACAAGAGAGGAAACGCCGGGAGTCTGCATGGTGATGCCATACAGGGTGTCGCAGCATTCCATCGTCTTGCGGTTGTGGGTGATGAGGATGAACTGCGAAAGCCCGCTCATCTCGACCAAGATTTGGTTGAAACGGGTGCCATTGGCCTCATCGAGGGGGGCGTCGACCTCGTCGAGCAGGCAGAAAGGAGAGGGCTTGACCTGAAACAGAGACAACA
>CAYYHT010000981.1:0-2471 GCA_964471355.1 uncultured Enterobacteriaceae bacterium | reverse complement strand
GACCTCGACGTGTGCCCCCTTGGCGAAGACACCGACGATGCGGACGGCGATGGCATCGCCGACGATTGTGACAGCTGCGACGGCGATGACCGTGTCGATAGCGACGGGGACGGCAATCCCGACGCCTGCGATGTGTGCTTGGGCGACGATGGAGTGGGTGACAGCGACTCGGACCTTGTGTGCGATGACCGCGACTTCTGCGCCGGCGATGACGCCACTGGAGACGCGGATCTGGACGCGGTCTGCAACGACCAGGACATGTGCTTTGGCGACGATGCGGCCGGCGACAACGACGGCGATGGCATCTGCGAGAACCGAGACTTCTGCACGGGAGACGACGCCACTGGCGATGCGGACCTGGACACGGTCTGCAACGACGTGGACCTGTGCCTGGGCGATGACGCCACGGGCGATACCGATGCGGATGGGGTGTGCGACGCCATCGACCTGTGCAGCGGAGATGATGCGACGGGGGACCTCGACGCAGATGGCGTCTGCGGCGACCTGGACATCTGCTGGGGCGATGACAGCACCACGGACTCCGACGGCGATGGCGCGTGCGACGACACCGACCAATGCGTCGGCGATGACACCTCGGGCGATGGTGACGCAGACGGCACCTGCGACGACAGCGACCCCATCGTGCTGGCGGTCGACGACAGCTATGACCTCGAGCAGGAGGCTGCGCTGGTGGTGGCGGTCGAAGATGGACTGCTGGTCAACGATGTCGGAGAAGGACTGATTGCGGTGGTCTCCGGAGAGGGCCCCACCAAGGGCCAGCTGGTGCTGAACGAGGACGGTTCGTTCGAGTACACCCCGGACTTCGGCTTTGTCGGCCGGGACAGCTTCCAGTACGAAGCCCGCGACACCGATGATGCGTCCATTGCCTTTGTGCTGTTGAACGTTGGCGATGGGGCCGATGCGCCTGTAGCCCTCGAAGACGGACCCTACGCCGCCGTTGGTGCAGACACGCTCGAGGTCGATGCGGCCAGCGGCTTGCTGGCCAACGACCACGACCCAGATGGCTACAACCTGACGGTCGTGGGTCTGGGAACGGAGCCGACTCTGGGCGAGGCCACCCTGAACGAGGACGGCTCGTTTACCTATGTGGCCCCGCGCGAAGCTTCGGGTCTCGAGGCGTTCACCTACATCGTCAGCGACGGCACCGAGACGGCCGAGGCCGCGGTTCGCATCTTGGTCACCGAGGGCGAGCCGCTGCCATTCGATACGGCTGCCGGCTACTATGAGGATACCGCTGCATGCCGATGTGCGTCGTCGGGTAGCGGTAGCCTGCCGGTATTGGTGCTGTTGTTGGGCCTGGTCGGCGTTCGTCGGAGAACTGGATGATACCGTGGCTCACGCTTGCTGTCTTCGCTGCCCATGCGGGTCCGCTGGACGAGTACAAGGATCAGAAGCACGGCGAGCGGGACAAGGTCACCAAGCAGACCTGCGAGCAGGCCTACATCCAGCGCTGTCGTACCGAGTGTCCCGAAGGCGACCAGTCGTGCATTGCCCAGTGCAAGACCGATGCGCCCCAGTTCTGCCTTGAGCGTCAGCGGCGCAAGACCGCCAAGACGGCCGAGGTCGCGGTCAAAGGCGGCTCGGTGGTGGCTGGCGGTGTGGCGGTGGTGGCCACCAACGCGATCATCCGCAAGAAGCTCAAGAACGGCACACTCGAGGAAGTCGACAAGCAGACCACCCCGTTCACGGTCTATTACTACGAGCCCAGCCTGATTGTGGAGGGAGGCGCTGGCGCTCTGCTGCAAGGCACCATGGCGGGCACCACGAACCTGCAGGCTCGATTCGGTCCCGCCGGCTTCGGCGCCATGAACACCACCCTGACCGACGGCTCGGATTGGCTGTCCGAGACCGATCTGGGACCCACGGTCACCATTGTGTCGCCGACCCTGATGTTCAGCCTGCAGCCATCGGTGCTGCTGTCCCACGGCAACGATGTCGAGGCGCTGGTCGGAGGCGGCGTGCGCAGCTACACGACCGCCTACTTCGACCAGGTGATGATTCACTTCGACCCGATGCTGGGTGTGATCAACGGCCAGTGGAACTACCACCTGCGCCTGGGCGGCAGCTACCGCTTCACGCCGGGGCTGTACGCACGGTTGAGCTACGACTACCGCGACATCGTGGACCTGACCGACCTCGACATCTCGCAGGCCAGCCTGCAGGGCATCGTGTTGACCGTCGGTGGCCGCTACAACTAGAGGGTTGTGTCTGAAGTTCTCCAAGGAGCGGCGAGCTTCGTCTCGCCGTCGGTGGCCGCTACAACTAGAGGGTTGAGTCTGAAGTTTTCCAAGGATCGGCGAGCGTCGTCTCGCCGTCGATCCGCTGCAACGGCGAGACGAAGCTCGCCGCTCCTTGTTCGACAACGCTCCGGACTTCGGCCGTCGATCCGCTGCAACGGCGAGACGAAGCTCGCCTATGAATGGATCGCATCGTTTATGGATGCACCGCGC
>CAYYHT010000980.1:0-2472 GCA_964471355.1 uncultured Enterobacteriaceae bacterium | reverse complement strand
CTCGACCTCCAAGAAGCGTGGAACCTGTACGACCGGCAGGCCCGGTTCGTCGCCTCCGACTCCCTGTTCTCCCTGTTCCTCGGGGGTGTCGGCTCAGGCAAGAGCCACGCCCTGACGGCGTGGGTGATCCGCCGTGCCTTGGCGAACCCCAACGGCATCGGTGCCCTGCTGGGCCGGACATCCGTTGACCTTCAGACGGTCCTCCTGCCGAGCCTCTTCGACCGCCTCCAAGAGGTCCAAGAGCAGTGCGGCGTGTCCCTTGTCACGGACTACGACAAGGGCAACGCCAAGCTCAGGTTCGCCAACGGGTGTGTCGTGTACTTCCGTCCCTTCAACCGTATCGCCAAGCTGCGTGGCCTGACGCTGACGTTCGGTGCGGCCGACGAGGTGGAGTGGTCGGAGGCCGACCCCGATGAGGTCTGGTCCGTCCTGACCGGGCGTCTCCGAGGTCAGGGTCCGCTACCCGGCCTCGCCTTCGCCACCAGCCCCAACGGACTCCGGGGCATCACCAAGCGGTTCGTCGATGCCCAGAGGACCTACAAGGACGCCTCGGCCTCGGGGGACATCTCGACCGCCCGCTCTGCCTCGCAGTTCTACTGCGTGACGGCCACGTCGTTCGCCAACCCCCACCTGCCCGACTTCTTCTTCACCAGCCTCCGGTCGATGAGCAAGCGCCGGTATCAGCAGGAGGTGGAGGGCAAGGTTCTCCGGCCGCTGCACTCGGTCTGGCAGCTTGAGCCGAGGCACCTCATCGACTGGAACTGGCACGACCATCCCCAGCTTCAGCGGGTCTACGGGATCGACTGGGGGACGCAGGACCACCACGTCGCCCTGATGGTGCAGGTCACCGACGAGGGCCGGTGGGTCGTCGCTGACGAGCTTGTCTGCGACGGCATCCCCCGTGGGCAGTTCCAAGATCGGCTCCACAGGTGGATCGACACGCACGGGTCAGCACCACCCGCCCTGCTTGCTGTAGACCGTGCGGCCCCGGCGGAGAACCAGCACCTTCAGAGACGGTTTCGGAAGAGTCCCGTGAGATGGATGTCTTCCAAGAATGACCAGAAGGTCGCAACCGGCATCGAGGTGGTGCGGGACATGATGGACCCGCTGGAAGGTGAACCTCTGCTCGTCTTCTCGAACGCCCTCAAGCAACAGGTCAACGGGGTCACGGCCCCCGTCATCCCCGCCATCCGGGGCTACACCTACATGCTCGACGCCCAAGGCCAGCCGACGACAAGACCGAGGAAGGACAACATGCACGACCACATGGCGGACGCTCTCCGCTACGTCGTCTCTGCCGGTGCCCATGATCCCCGGCTTCACGGCGGTCGGTCGATGTGGTCGGCGGCGAGCAAGCTGCCTTCTGGGCGAGGGCCGGGGCGGTCTGGCAATCAGACCTGATGACGAGAGGATGTTCGCCCAATACGATGTGAGCACGGACGTAGGATGATCATGCATGGCGCAAGAGCGGCACACTTCCACTGCCTGTGGACGGCATCACTGCTGGTCGCCTGCTCGGCGGCTGGTGGCCCGGTACACCGGACGTTGGCGGAGTGCAAGCAACGCATTGTGCCCCGGCCAGTCGATTCCGTGTCCGCCAGATGGCTGACCACCAGCGAACTCTGCGTGTCCCCTCGCACCGCAGGGGCAGTGGCGGGGCTGAGTGGGCACGAGGCAGGTACGGGGATGAGCGGGCCGACGTTGCCCAGCCGTTGCATCGGGATTGCGTGCAAGAAGACTCGGTTCTACGACCGCTGGCTCGAACTACGAAAGCAGGCTACGAACAAGGAGGCGCAGCGATTGCTTCACCACCGAGATCCAGTTGTTCGGGCGGTATTTGCAGCCGAAGCAATCAAGAGGGGGTTGATCAGTCGCAGGCTGCTGTATCCACTTCTCTCTGACACGACTGAACTCAAGCGATTTTCCGGCTGCACTTGGGCCGAGGTGACCATCTGGAAACACACGCTGACGGCACTCTCGGCTGCGCCCAAGACGGTCCGCACTCCACTTCTGGTGGACATCGCATCCGACAGAGAATTGCTCCCAGACGTTCGACGATTCGCCCGCTTCATCCTTGCTCACGGCCCGCAGGTGCCGCTGAGAATCGGCCCCGGCGTTGGAGCGGTTGACCGGCGCAACTGACGACCGGAAGCCCGTCTCAACAGAATCCGACCCGCTGACTTATCCCGGCCCCTCATTGAAGGGGGCCATCGCCTTGATCGTCGGCAATCTGGACATCTGGAACGAGAGCGAGTTCGTCCGCCGGAGTCGTCAACTCGATCTCCTGAGCCGGGGCGACTACTCGCCCATCAAGGACGAGCTTGCTGCCGCCTACCCTCGCAGCGACCTCCCCGTCCGGGCGATCCCCTTCGTCCAACGCTACGTCGTTGAACTCTCCGGCCTCTACGCCCGCCCGGTCGTCCGCAGGTTCCGACCTCACGGCTTGCCCGCCGCTGCCTACTCCAAGCTCCA
>CAYYHT010000979.1:0-2474 GCA_964471355.1 uncultured Enterobacteriaceae bacterium | reverse complement strand
CCCCGGACACTTGGCGCGACAAGGGCGTCGAGGTGTTCAAGGTGTGGGTCCTGCCGCTGTTGGCGCTGGCGCTCGTGATGGTCGGCGTGCAGTCCTGGCGTGCCCCCGATCTGCCGGACATGGCGCCGGCGTTCACCCTGCGCGACACCGACGGCGCCAAGGTGAGCCTCGCCGACTTCCGCGGACAGACCGTCGTGCTGAACTTCTGGGCGACCTGGTGTGGTCCGTGCCGCACCGAGATTCCACAGTTCTCTTGGTACGCACGTCGCTATCCGCAGGTGCCGGTGTTGGGAATCGCGGCCGATGGCTCACCGGGACAGCTCAAGGCCGCGGGCAAGCATCTGGGCATCGACTACACCATCTTGCTCGGCGACCGCCGCACGCTGGCTGCCTACAAGGTGTCGGCCTACCCCACGACCGTGGTTGTGGGGCCTGATGGCAAGGTGCGCAGTGCTTACGTCGGCATGATGTTCGCGCCCCAGCTGCTGTGGGCTACTCGCTAGATCCCTGGGGCGGGAATGGCGATCCGATCTGCGTCCTCGGCACCTCCTCGTGCTCACGGTTGGTGACTCCGATGGTCGCTGCCGATGTGGGCTGCAGGCGAGCGTGGCACGGTCACGAAATGTCACGACTGCGGCATCCTGTCCATGGCACTCGAAGGCCCGATGCCCAGTCCTGCGCCAAGCCGGTGATTCGACCGGGCTGAGCGGCTCCAGAGCGCCTCGGAACCCTCGGTTGGTCGTCGCGGCATTGCCGACACCGCTCACCGGCCATGCCGGGGCGGTGTGGCGGACGAAAATATCGGGCGAAACTCCAGGTTAGTGGATTCCACACAGCGGAGCCATGCCGATGACCGAGACACCGATGAACCCCGAAGCCCTCCAGGCCCATGCCGACCTGCACGAGGCCTGCCACATCCTGAAGAGGTCGAAGCATGTCGTCTGCCACTTGCTTGCCAGCTTCGAGGCGCAGGTGCACCACGAGACGTTTGGCTACGCGGGTGTGCTCGACTACGCGGTGACCGAGCTTCAGCTCGAGCCTCGCGAGGCCAAGGAGCTGCTGCTGCTCGGCAAGCGCCTGTGCCGGCTCCCGCTCATCGACCAGGCCTTCGGCGACGGGGCGTTGCCCTACTCCAAGGCCCGGGAGCTGGCGCGGGTCGTGGTTCCGAGCACGCAACAGGCGTGGCTCGAGCGAGCGGGTGAGCTCAACTGTCGTGAGCTTCAGGCCCACGTCTCGGCGACCCTGCTTCGCTCCGTTGGCTTAGCCGGTGCGCCTGGGCTGCCATTGCGTCCCGCACGCTCTTGTCACCGGCTCCCGCAGCGCTGTTGATCTGCTCCACCAACCAAAACAGCTGCGCCATGCTGTGTTCGTTGGCCAGGAACACGCGCGTCTCCTGGGGACCGATCAGCTCCAGCACCAGCTCGGCTGTCCGCCAACCGCGCTCACGTGCCCATGCGCGTTGGATTCGGCCGGCGGAAATCCGTTCGCCTTCGACCAAGAGTCCCCGGCCATCCATGGTGATTGCGGTTTCGGACCAGATACGCGCGCGCTTCCAAACAAGGACCAGCGCAATCACCCCCATCAAACAGATGAATGTGACAGCTATGGCCCGAATATTTGGCACGGGAATGAACAGTGCTGCGATGAATCCAAGGATGAATGGCAGGCTCATGGCGGTCGCGTACAGGGCATCCACGTCGACTTTTCGACCACGAACGACACATCTGAGTCCCAGTGCGTCCTCTTTTGCCCAGAAGGCGTCGCGATGTTCGGCGCTCATGGTTCGATCTTCAGCAGCAGGAACTTCACCCGGCGGTTGTCGCCCTCGCCGACGCCAAACCACGCCTCGGCCGTGGCATTGGGCACGGTCTGCGGGTCGAAGGATGGCGGTAGCTTCGCCCACGTTGGCATGCGCAGCTGCAGCAATCGCTTGAGCAGTGGGTAGTCGTCGAGGACTCGCGGCTCTCGGTAGTCTGGCCCCCATGGGGGGTCGACGAAGAGCAGCGCGTCCTTGACCGGCTTGACGAGTTCTTCCGCCCGCCCGAACTGAAAGTCGATGCGGTCCGCGACCTTGTAGATGTTCGCGTTCCAGCGAGCGAGCTCCTGCAGGTGTCGCTCGGCTTCGATGGCGATGACCCGGGACCCGGCTCGCGCGAACCCGATGGCATTTCCGCCAAGCCCGCAGCAGGCGTCGATCACCAAGTCTCGACCAGTCTGCTTGCCCAGCTGCAGCGCCAGCACTTCGGGGGTGATCCACGCCCGCGCCTCGTCGTCTGAGACCACACCTTTTCGGGTGAAGCTGGGACTGCCAGCTCGCTTGCGTCGCGCCTCGTCGGTGCGCGCTTGGCGCACGAACTTGCGCTTGAGACTCGGGCGAACCCTGCACTCCACGGCCTTGCCCGCGAGCACGACCTTGTGCAGGCGCGCCTGAAGGTCGGCGGCCCCGTCGCTCGATCCAATGTTGAGGAAGATTC
>CAYYHT010000978.1:0-2482 GCA_964471355.1 uncultured Enterobacteriaceae bacterium | reverse complement strand
ACCGAGCCGATGTGTGGAGTCTCGGGGCCGTTTTGTACGAAATGGTCACCGGCAAGAGGGCGTTTGGTGGCAAGGACAACTTCGATATCTACCAGCGCATCGATGCAGTCAAGTACAAGGGGGTTCGCCGCATTGTGCCGTCCGTCCCCGACCGCATGCAGCGGGCGATTCAGGCAGCGCTGATGCCTGATCTGGACAAGCGGGTGCAGACCGTTTCCGAGCTGACGGACCTTTGGCTCGGACGCACAAAGAAGGGCAAGGGACCTTGGTCGGAGTCCTCGATTCGGCAGGCGGGCGAAATGGCAAAGAAGCCCCCGCAGCTCGCCGCCCTCGCTGCAGTGGTTCACCGAACCATGGGCGACACCTGGACAGACGCTGATGTGGTGCTCGAGAAGGAAGACCGCATTGACCGCAGCGCCCGGCGGGCCGATGAAGTCGTCACACTGCAAGTCGAGGACGACCGGTTCCTGCAGGGCATCGAGCCCATGCCGCTCGAGCTTCAGACCGAGAGCGAGTACGAAGGAGACAGCACCGTTGTTCACCGGATCGAGCGGGAGTACGGCGTATTGGCCGCCACAGCCGCTCTGATTCTGAGCGCGTTGATGGTGATGGCGATTGGACTGCTCGTCGCCTGGGGAATTGTGCTGGCCTACGAGTCGACCATGGTTGGGCCGAGCTTGGACCAGACCATCGGCGCGCGTCCCTGATGCTCAAGCGCATTGCCATTGTGGGCCTTGGACCTCATGCGGACTTCAAGCTCGATCTCGACCCGTCCGGCGTGCATCGGCTGCGAGGGCCGTCCGAGGTCGGCAAGAGCTTCCTCATCGAGGCCGTCTGCTTGGCGCTGTGGGGCCAGAGCAGCCACGGCAGGTTTCGGCCCGAGGCCATTCACGATGCTCACAGCAAGGCCATCGTCGAGCTGACCCTGGCCGGCGGCCAGGTCGTGAGCCGGTCGATCACTCGAAGTCGGTCCACGAGTCGATGGATCGCCACCGATGAGGGGGTCACCACCTACAAGAAGGAGGACGACTTCGCTGCGGCCATTGGGGGGCTTGGGGCCGATCCCGAGGCGGTGAGGCTGGTTGTTGTGCCTCTGGCCTGGGTCGCATTGGCGTCAGGCAATGCTCGCAAGCTGCGCGATGTGTTGGCGCGCGTGCTGCCAGAGGGGGATCTGGCGGCCGAAGTGGGCCGTCTGATGGCCCAAGGCGGTTTCGGCGTGTCGATGGAAGAGGCGGCAATGTCCGAGAGTGAGGTCAGCGCACTGCGTCGGCGTGCCCGTCAGGTCCGCGATGAGTCTGCGGGCGCTCTGACAGAGGTGCGCAAGCAGATCGAGCGACTCGGACAGGCGCCGCCCGCCGAGGGCACATTGGCAGATGCCGACCTGGTTGGACGCGTCACGGCTTGGCAGGAGTACGAGCAGAGAGCTGGCGCGCAACAGCTGCGCTTGGCGTCTGTGGCGGCTCAACAGGAATGGGATGCTCGTCGCCGTGCGCTCGGAGAGGCACCGGCTGTGGCGCCTGCGCACATGGCGGCACCGACGCGCCACCAGCTGGCGACGCAAGCCCAGACTGCCGCCAAAGGTGTGTTGGTGGAGGTCACCGGTCGATTCCAGCTGGTGTCTGGACAGCTGGCGACCTTTTCAGCGGGCACCGATGTGTGTCCCATGTGCCAGCGTGCGGGCTGGGAGCAGGGCGCTGTGTTTGCGGCTCAGCTGCAGACCCAGCTGGTGGGCGTTCAGGGCGAATATGACAACGCGGTCGCCAGCCACAGCAGGGCAACCGCCGAGGCGACCGAATCTGCTGCGGCGCTGGAATCGGCACGCCAGGCAACGGGCGCCCTGAGTCAGTGGAACGCCGCCGAGGGAGCCCTGGGGCCGCGCCCGGAGGTGCCGCGGAGTGAACAGCCCAGCGTCGAGATGCCCACGACGGCGCGGCCCACTGCAGACGAGATCAGTACTGTCCGCGAGGCTCAGGCAGCGACCAGTGCGGCGGCTGCGCTTCGCAGTCAGCGGCAGGGTGAGCTTGCATCGGCCCGCGAGCGCGAGGCCACACAGGACGAGGCGCATGCGCTGCTGCAGATCGAGGCGCAGCGGGCAGACGCTCTGCTGGACGCCGTGCGCAAGGCACCGTCGTTGATCGCCACGCGCCAAGTGGCGGCCCTTGGCGAACTAGGTCCGGTGTCGGTCGAATTTGGAGACAACCCGGCGGTCACCGTGCTGATCGACGGCAGGCCACACTGGCTGGCGAGCCGAGGACGCCAAGTGGTCGCCGATGCCTGGCTGCGGCATGGTCTGCGGCGAGCGATGGGCATGCTGGATCTGCCCTTGTTTATCGACAATGTGCAGGACGTGGCCGGCCAGCCCATGCCGGACCTGCCCGGGCCTGTGTTCCTGCTCGAGACCGCCGATGGCGATGGGATCGAGGTGAGTTAGCGTAGCGGCATGGATTCGCTCATCCTTGGCCTGCCGATGCTGGGCTTCGTC
>CAYYHT010000977.1:0-2487 GCA_964471355.1 uncultured Enterobacteriaceae bacterium | reverse complement strand
AGCTTCTTCTCCTCTTCTTTGCTCTGCTCGACGCTCAGGTCGAAGCTCTTTTGGGCCTGACGCCAGGCGTCGTGCAGCCGCTGACCCAGCTTGGCGACGTGTTCTGGAGAGGACTGCTCCATGTCCAGGCGTACCAAGGAGCCTCCTCGAACCCGCAGACGCAGTCCCACGTCATCCCAACGCAGCTCCTCGAGCTCTGAAAAGGGCATGAACTGCTCTTGGGGAGGCTCGCCCAGTCCCAGCGGCAGCGTGCCTGCAGACGCGACATCGGGCCCCTCGTAGGCCAACGGGAATTCACGCGCGATGACCCGGCGAAGGCTGATGCCATGCTGATTGCAGCGCACAATCCAACACGCCACCTTGGGTGAGCGCAGGATGTTGTAGACGGCCGCCAGCCAGGCGAACGGAGCCAACACGACGGTCAGGAACAGCGCCATCATGCCGAGGTGAAACATCATCAGCGTCTTGCTGAGGCCGCGGGTGCCACTGGCGTCGGGCACTGAGCACCAAAAGCCGTCGACTTCGTCAACGACTCGCAGTGCTTGTTGCGCGAACGCGGCCTCGCGCTTGGCCAACTACTGACCTAGTTGCAGGTCGGAGCGCCGCAATCGGCCTGCTTGGAGGCGTCGTAGATGCCGTCCTTGCAGCCGGCACCGGTCGCCATGCAGTCGTAGTAGGTCGCGAGGTCGCAGGGAGTCATGTCGAGGGAGGGCTGACACATCTGGTCGGCGTCGAGCTCGGCGGGGTAGCACTCGAGGCCGTTCATGGCCTCGACGTAGCGCTTGCAGGCGCCGACATTGTCGAAGCTAGAGCCCCCTCCGCAGGCAAGGCCTGTCAAGAGCAAGGCCAAGCCGGTCATTGTGGCGAGAGCACCGTTGTTCATTTCAACTCCAGAAGTGTGCGAAGGCCGGATTGTCGGGCAGGAAGACGCGGAATTCAAGTCGGTTGGGCGATCTGCCCGGATTCAGTCCGAAAATAGGTCGCCCATCAGCTTCTTGTCGGCACTCGGAAGCTCATCGAGGGACTCCATCAGGGCCTCGCGAATGTCGGGTCCGCGCGTCATCGCACCGGCCAGTGCTGTCGCCGCACCAGAGGGGATGCCGTCCTTGACGAGCCCGGGCAACCAAAGCCGAATCTCGGCGCCCGTTCCACTGATGACCAAGGTGCGAAGCTCGTGAGCGGCGAGGCCGGCATTGCGCAGGCCAGCCAGCAGATGCTGTCGGGTGACCGGATCACCCGCATCGGCGACCTCAAGCCACACGAGGTTCAGCGTGTCCTCGACGGAGCGATCCTTGTACGGGTCCATGCTCAGCAACAGGCCCACATCCGAGGTGTCCAACACCATCTTGATCATCTCACTGAGGCCGGGATGCTCCGCGATAATCGCCAGCCTAGCGCCTTCACAGACGACCCCGGGGTGACTGCTGCGCAGCAATCCCGCTGCCAGTCCCACCACCAACTCGCGGTCCAGGGCGCGGTTTCGAACCAGATCCCCCACCCAACGAGACGGCGACAGTTGCGGCATGACCGTGCCTCCTCCTGCTGCCGCATCATCGCGGACAGCCGTGCCAAACGCCGGGGCGTCGGCAAAGGAATGGGCGCCAACCGTCAAGGGAAAGGACATGCCCGCAGCCTACCCTTGATCGCCCTCAATCGGGTCGGCACCACGCGGGCCACTCCGCCATGCCCGACCACAGCAGCACCGACGGCGTGTCCCGTCGCGCGGCGAGTGCTGCTGCATCGACGAGCTGCTGGCCAGTCACCCCATCGGCGATGCTCAACACGACCTGGGCGGGGTCCCGTGGAAGGGCGGGCAGGGTGCGCGCCAGCTCTTCGTGACTGATAAACAAGCATTCACGCGCCGGAATGCCCCAACGAATGCGCCCAATCACCACGTCATCGGGCCGAAGCCACACCATCCAGCGCTGATCGTAGCGACCGGGCCGGGCTGGCACATGAAGCGGTCCGACCGCGCGCTGCCCATCGACCCTCAACCACAGCCGACACAGCCCGCCATCCCGACATGCCGACTCGGCGACCGCCATCACGTCGGTGGCCATGACCCCGGCTCCGATGTCGAGCTGAACCTCGTCCCGCAGCCCCCCAAGCGCGCGATTGCGAGCGATTCGTCGCCGCGAAAAGTCGTAGTTCAGAGCGTATTCCTGCGATTCAGGCCAGTCGTACTGCACGCCGTCGCCGGTCCACAACGAGTCTTCCTCCAGGCGCAGCAGCTCGGAATGCTGGGGCACGGCGGGATCGCGCACAGGTGCGCAGGCGAGCATCAGGGACAGCCACATGGGCGGTCAGACTCCGGGCGGCGGCGGCGGGTTCCGGCACGGGCCGCAGCCCCTTCCAAATGCCCATTCGCCGCCCACAGTGGCTTCGAAGTGCCCATTCGCCGCCCACAGTGGCTTCGAAGTGCCCAAAGCCATCCGATTCGAGCACTTCGACCCCTCTCTCCATCCGATTCGAGCACTTCGACCCCTC
>CAYYHT010000976.1:0-2492 GCA_964471355.1 uncultured Enterobacteriaceae bacterium | reverse complement strand
AGGATGTGCCTGACGAATCGCCGTACGAACTCGGGTCCCTCGACTGTCACCACGCGGGGAGATGCGGATCGTTGATCGTTGGAAGGAGCCATTGCCATGGCCACGAGCGTCCGGTGCGATCCATTGGTGGTCTCGCGCCGCACGCGCCTAGCTCAAACGCGTGACCAGCTCGTGCATCGAGGCCATGCCGGCCTGTTCAGCGGCCGGTCTGTGAGCGCTGCCCGTGCGATGGCTGAAGCCGTGGCCCGCGCCCTTGTGCACTGTGATCTGATGATCGGCATGGGCGCTGAACGCCTCTCGAATCGCCTCGACGGTGTACAGAGGCACAACCGGGTCCTTCTCCCCAAAATGCAGGCGCACGGGGCAGGCAATCGCTGACGCCGCCCCCGAGAACGTGTCCAGCCGGCTGCCGTGCCACGTCACCACCCCATCGAGCTGCCCAGATGCCGCACTCATGAAGCAGAAGGGTCCGCCGAAGCAGATGCCCAGACCGAGTACCTTTCCGTTGCCGGACTGCCGTGCCAGGGCCACCAGAGCGAGGAAGTCCGCATAGGAGTGCTGCACCGTGATCGAGGCCAAGCGCTTGAGGGCAGCCCCGGGGTCGCTGTAGTCCATCGGCCCCGCCGGAGTGGTGCGCCAGAAGGGGTCGATGATGGCCACCCAGGCACCTTTGGCTGCCACCTCGCCCATCTGTTCGATCAGGTCGTCGGCGATGCCGAAGATCGAGGGCACGACGACAACCCCGGGCCCCGGTCCTCCATTGATGAGGGTGTAAGGAATATTCCCGTCATGGGCGGTGAGGAATAGGCGCTGTGCTTCGGACATGGCCGCAGCTTAGCGGCTGACTGGCACCAGGCACAGGGCCAGGCCCTCGTAGTGCACGCTGTTGATGTTGCCGGAGTCACAGGTGCTGGAGGGATCGGTGGGGATGTGGTGACCCGGGCACTGTCCGGCGCGGTACATCGGGCAGTAGTGGTCCATCTGCAGGGTGTTGGCACCGGAATCCATCCAGAATGTGCCGATGTACAGGCGCGAGCCGCTTGGGGCTCCGTAGTTGTCGACGTCGGGCACGACCCAGTCGTCGCTGCAGTTGCGGTAGTAGGGCGTGCCGGCGGGCCAGGTGGTGTTCTTGACGCGGAACACCGAGGACTCGTTCCACTGGCTATTGCCCGACTCGGCCAGCAGCGTGCTGTAGGCGTGGAACCACCCCTCGGCGGGGGCTGTGAGGGTGCCGCTGTCCGAGGTGTTGCTCCACGAACCCACCCAGATCATGCCTCCGTCGAAGGTGGCCAAGGTGCCTCCCGGGCAGGCCTGGTCGCGGAACTGAGGCGGAAGCTCGCCGGCGTTCGGCTCCCACGGAAATGGGCTCTGGGTGATGTCCGGGTCGTCGGTGGTGCCGGTGTCGACGTCGTCATTCGGGTTGCGGTCCGGGTTGTCGACGCTGCCTGCTCCGGTGTCTGGAACGAGGTCGAGGTCGTTGTCCGAGGTGACTTCGTATTCGGAGCAGCCCACGGTCAGGGCGAGCACGGCGGCAATGGTGGCAAAGGTGCGAATCATAGGGCTCTCACTGGATAAAGATGCGTGCGCAGAGGCGCCTGCTCCCCCCTCTTCTGCAAAGGAAATGCCACGCCCTGGGACGCCTGTTCAGCGGATCCTCCTCTGACGCCGCGGGAAAAATGTCGCGAACAATATGTGCGCCGCACACCCGTTCTCGGGGGTGTTGGAGGCAGGCATGAGCGCCGTTGAAGCAGCCATTGCGACCACTCGGTTCGGCCTAGGGGCCAAGCCGGGCGAGCTGAGTGAGGCCGCGAGAGATCCCAGAGGCTGGCTGGTGTCCCAGCTGCGCGGAACGGATCGGTCAGTGCAGCTGGCTCGCATGCCCTCGAGCGGCGATTTGGTTCGAGAAGCCATGGCCATGGGCCGCGATGGAAAGGACGCGAAAGCGGCGCGCAGGCGCTGGCGACGGAGTGTGTTTCAACGCGAGATGGCGGCTCGTGAGCTGCAGGCTGTGAACACCACCGAGCCGTACACCGAGCGCTTGGTGCAGTACTGGTCGAATCACTTCACGGTGTCGACCACTCAAGCTCGGTGCATCGGCCTTGCTGGGGCGTTTGAACGAGAAGCCATTCGACCCAATGTCACGGGTCGCTTCGAGGACATGCTGCTGGCCGTGACGCGCCACCCCGCGATGCTGGTCTACCTCGACAACGCCCGCAGCATCGGCCCGGACTCTCGGGTCGGAACCCGGCGCGGCAAGGGGCTGAACGAGAACCTCGCCCGAGAGATTCTGGAGCTGCACACCCTGGGCGTGAACGGCGGGTACGGCCAAGAGGACGTCGTTGCCTTCGCCAACCTGCTGACCGGCTGGAGCATCGACCGCGATGTGAGCGGTGACGATGCCTTCCTCTTCCGAGCCCAGACCCATCAGCCCGGCTCGAAGCAGCTGCTGGGCGGTCGATATGCCCAGGGCGAGCAGGGCGGAATCGACGCGC
>CAYYHT010000975.1:0-2499 GCA_964471355.1 uncultured Enterobacteriaceae bacterium | reverse complement strand
GCGTGTGCACGGGCTGTTCGATGGTGTTTTCTTGGCTCGTCTGCTGCCACAGCTCGATCAGGTCATAGGCCGCGCCGCGAAACGGGAAGTACGGGATGCCGCTGGCTCCGCACATCATGGTCAGCTGCAGATCGACCTTTTGAAGGCCCGGGTTGGGGCCAATCGACGTGGGGTCGACGGTGGGACGCGTCGCCTCGTTGGCCCAGCGCTGCTGTAGTCGCTTCAATGCGGCCTTGAAGCCATGGGGGACATCGGCTTCTGACGCGATGACGTCGATTGAACTGGGGCCCTTGGGCGCCTTGGTGGCGGCCACGGCCGCGCGGATGTTCGTGTTCTCGTCGGTGACGTCCTCTTTGGCCTCTTCGGCGAGGGTCAGTACATCGGCCATGGTGGTCGCTGCGTCCGCTGGTGCGTTGCCCTGGTCGACCCAGTACTTGACCTCTTTGAGGAATGAGTCGGCGAACATCGCCGGCAGCTCAAATCGTTCGGTGAGCGTCGCCAACGGCGCCCGTACCGCGCTGTACCAGGGGCCTCGGAATGACGAGCGCCTTCGGGGGATGCCCGGCAGGGTCGGGCGCTCGGATTGATCGTCGGCAATTCGCTTCCAATCTTCGAGCACCTTGGCCAGGGCTACGCCGGCCTGTGGGGACAGTCCAAGTCGCTTCACCACGATGCGGATCTGCGCGTTCACCCACTCCCTCCAACCACAAGAGCGCAACATACCGCGAGTGCGTTTTGAATACTGAGATAGGGGTGGCTCTTGCCGGAGGCCTCATGTCCCAGACCATTGCCGCAGACTGCGTCGTACTCATCCACTACACCGTCAAGAATGACGCCGACGAGGTGGTCGACAGCACCGCCGGTCGCGCCGGATTCTCGTATTTGCACGGCCACAAGAACATCGTCGATGGGCTCGAGGCGGCGCTGCAAGGCGCCAGTGCCGGGGCTGAGATCGCGGTGACGCTGGCTCCGAAGGACGCCTATGGCGAGCACAATGGGATCGCTCCGCAGTCGGTCAAGCGACGCGAGATCCCCAAGCAGGTGCGCGTCGAGCCCGGCAATCAGTTCGTCGTTCCGTCCAGCAATGGCAAGGGTGTGCCGGTGTGGATCACGGCCGTGAAGGGCGGTCGAGTCACCGTCGACACGAATCATCCGTTGGCAGGCAAGACCCTGACCTTCGAAGTGAACGTGGTCAGCGTGCGCGCTGCGAGCAGTGAAGAGATCGCCCATGGTCACGCACACGGGCCGCACGGCCACCACCAATGATGGAGTGGTGGAAGGTCGGCGCCGCCTGCTTTGGGGCGCTGTTGTTGTTTGTCGTCGGCATCTATGTAGGCGGCACGATGATCGATGGCCGCATCGACATGGGGACCGAAGCCAGCATCGAGGCGCCACAGACCCAGGTCTATGAGTACGTCGCCACGGGCGAAGGCGTGGTGCAGTGGTGGACCGCCGCGGGCGCCGAGTTCGCGGACAGCGGCTACCCGCCGCTCGATATCAGTGTGATCGAGCCCGGTGGCGCAGACGGAGTCGGCTTGCACGTGCGCTTCAGCTCAGATGGAACGGTGATGGAGGATTGGACCGTGATTTCCGCCTCCCCGCCGGTGTCCGTGGTCTGGCGGGTTGACTTCGCCGGAATGATGGAGGTCGAACGCACCCTTTCGGTACGCACAGACGGCGATGGCTGTATCGTTGGCTGGCATGAGGTCGGCACCATCGACAACCCGATGTTCCGGTACATGACGCTGATGATGCCTCCCGAAGACATCGTCAAGAACTTCGACGGAGCGCTCACAGCGCTCAAGAAGGAAGCCGAGAAATGAGCCTGTCCTGGATTGCCGAGAGCCCCGCCCGCTGGGATGCCGACAAGGAACGCATCATCGGGGGCGCGCCCAGTGGTGTGTTCGCGTTGTCGGGGACCGAAGGCTCACTCGTTCCGGGTGATTGGTGGCGTGTGGAGCACAACGGAGCGGTCATCGGCTACGGCTGGATGGACGTGACCTGGGGCTACGCACCGGTCTTGGTGGCTGTGGACCCCGCTGCACAGGACAAAGGCACTGGTCGTTTCGTGATGGACAAGCTGGCCGCCGAGGCCAAAGAACGCGGCCTGCACTACATCTTCAACGTGATTCCGGCGTCGCATCCCGACACGATTGGTCTCAAGCAGTTTCTCGAGAAGTGTGGCTTTCAGTCCTCCGAGGCCGATCCGCGCATGCTCAGGCGCCGCGTCTGAATCAGGGAAGCGTCTGCAGGAACTCGTCCCACGCGGCATAGCGAGCGGGGCTGGTGCTGCATCCGAGCTCGTCGGCATGGGCGCGCACGTCCTGCAGGCGCGTGGACGATGACGGATGCGTACTTAGGAACGGGGGCACATCGCTGCCGCCAATGGCCTCGAAGAACTCCCCGACGCCGTCCGCGGCGTATTGGGTGTCGCACAGGTAGCGCACCGAGTACTCGTCGGCGTCCGCCTCATGGGCGCGACTGAAGCCCAGGCTCGCA
>CAYYHT010000974.1:0-2505 GCA_964471355.1 uncultured Enterobacteriaceae bacterium | reverse complement strand
CACACCCACACCGCCGCAAGCGTCGGCGCGGTGCCCGCGACCGGCGGCTCACTGACGGGTCCGTTGGTCGGCACGACCGCGAACTTCGTCGATGGCGTGCAGATTGGCGACGCCACGGTCTGCGACTCCGGCTCCAGCGGGCTGATGAGCTTGGACGGCACCGACTTGTATTTGTGCGATGGCACCGAATGGCGCCTGATTGACCTGCGCGGCACCAGCGACGGCGGCAGCGCCGCCACCGCGGCGACAACCTGCAAGACCCTCAAGGATGAATTCCCCGCGTTGGGCGACGGGACCTACTGGCTCGATCCCGACGGCGACAGCGGCAACAGCCCGTTCCAAGCCCACTGCGACATGACCACCGCTGGTGGCGGCTGGACGCTGTGCCTATCCAACGTCAACCGCGGCAAGGGCAGCGCCATCGCTGACAGCAACGACTGGTGGGTCAGCAGCTGGGACGGCGGCACCCGGGTGTTCAGCCGCGGCAACAAGACCTCGGGTTCATCGTGGGGCAATTTCTGCGCCGAGCTCATGAGCGGCAGCTCCGAGATCTACGCCACCATCTATTCTCAGTCCAACTCGGTCACCAAGGGCGATGTCTGCGCGTTGTCGTCGAATTGGTTCACAGCCGGAACCGGACACCAGCAGCTGTCCTGTGCGGGCACGACCAAGATGTCCGCCATCCCCAAGAGTGGCTACGAGTCGCAGGGATGCACAGGGTGCATGTACTGGCAGAACGAGTTCACGCCGAACACCTCTCCCGCCAACTGGACGCACAACTTCTACGGCACACATGTCATGGTCAAGGCTCAGAATCAGAGCGCCTACGGACCCGGCGGAATCCACTGGGGCTACGTGAACAGCGGCATGTCCGACCCCACCAATGGCGGCGATATGCACTGCGGCGAGACCGGTTCATGGTGCTACGAAGAGTACTGGTACAGCACTCCGCAGAACAAGTCGATGCAGCTGTACCTGCGCTAGCCTCAGGCCTCTTGGCTGCCGCGAGCCAGCACTTCGGCGGGGTCTTCGGCTTTGATCTTCACGATCCAGCCGGCGTCTGATGCGTCGATCTTGTGGGCCTCGGCCAGCACCCACTCCAGGTCTGCAGCTGGGATGATGACCGCTGCCGCCGAGTCGGCGAATACGTAGTCTCCGGGGTGGATGGTGACACCGCCGACCTGCACGGCCACATCAGCCGCCCAAGGCATGATCGTATCGCCTCCCCACCGCACCGTCTCACCGCGGCAGTAGGCTGCAAAGTCGTACTCGGCGAGCTCGTGAAAGTCCCGCAGCCGTCCGTCGATCAACACCCCAGCTAGCTCCTGGTTTTGGGGTCGGGACATCTTGATGCCACCGCCCATCGACGCGCCGGGGTGCCCCCCGCTCGACATGACCAACACCTTGCCGGTGCCGTCGCCACTCAAGGCCTCGTAGAACTTGCGGGCGAAGTTGTGATGCACGCTGTCGTGCAGGTCGGCTCGATAGGGCATGTACTGCACGGTCGCCGCCGGTCCAAAGAGCACGCGTCCGGGGGTGGGGGTCACCCAGTCCAGAATGTGGGCGACGTGCTCGTGGCGGCGTCCCATGGCGTCGGTCAAGGCTGCAGAGTGCAAGCCGGCAATGCGGGGATCGGACATGTTGTAGGCCTCATTTTGCGGTTCGGTGGTACCACGCGGATAGAGTGGCACGGTGACCCCAGAAGACGAACTTCGAGCGGAAATTGAGCGCCTGCAGACGCTCAACGACAAGCTGTACCAGCTGCTCAACCAACGCACCGCCGAGACCGACGATGCGCTCGAGCAGCTGACACTGATCATCGACAACATCTCGGACGCCATCTTGGTCACCGATCGCTTGGGGCGCATCAAGCTAGTCAATCCATCGGTGTTGGCCATGTTCCAGCTCGATGGCTTCGTGGTAGGTCAGCCCGCCGCCGAATACTTCCCCGAGTCGCTGACCTCGGTCATCGCCGATGCGTGCAAGCCAGACGCTGCGGGCGTCGAAGCGCACATCCCGCTGGCCGGCGATCGAGTAGGCAAGGCGGTGGCCAACTCAATCCACAGCGATGACGGCACCCACCTGGGCGCTGTCGCCGTCATTCGCGACGTGACCTTCGAGCGCGAGGTCGACCGCATGAAGAGCGGCTTCATCGCCAATGTCAGCCACGAGCTGCGTACCCCACTGACCTCGATTCTGGGCTTCACCGCTGTCACCGAAAAGCGGCTGGGCCGCCTGTTGCCCATGATCCCCTCACCAAACAAGACCGACCGGCGCCACATCGAACAAGTGCGCAGCAACCTGTCCATCGTCTCGTCAGAGAGCAAACGACTGGCCGCCCTGGTCACCAACGTGCTGGACATCGCCAAGATGGAGTCGGGGACTCAGACCTGGAAACGCGAGCCCGTCCACCTCAACGAGCTTGCAAAGGCCACCGTGCAGACCACCGCGGCTTCGTTCTCGTCGGCTGTTGAGCTCATCACCGATCTGGCACCGGACATGGTG
>CAYYHT010000973.1:0-2528 GCA_964471355.1 uncultured Enterobacteriaceae bacterium | reverse complement strand
CGCCACGACCACCGCCGCCGCGTCGACCGCCGCCACTACGACGACCGCCGCCGCCACCCTTTCTGTGGGCAGGGCCGCTGGTCGCTCTGCGTCGCTTTTCGCCGACAGGACCGGGCTCGACGACATCGTCAGGCAGACCGATGCGGTCTCCGGCGACTTTGATGCGTGCCTTGATCAAGTGCTCGATGTCGCGCAGGTAGCCGATCTCATCTTCGGCGCAGAACGCGATGGCGAGCCCAGACGCACCGGCACGGGCGGTTCGGCCAATGCGGTGCACGTAGCTCTCGGGAATGTTCGGAAGCTCGTAGTTGATGACGTGGGTGATGCCCTGCACGTCGATGCCGCGCGCCGCAATATCTGTGGCGACCAGCACCTTGATTTCGCCTGCGCGGAACGCCTCGAGAGCCCGCTGACGGGCGTTCTGGGACTTGTTTCCGTGGATAGCTGCCGAGCCGATGCCAGATTTTTGCAGCCGTCCGACGACGCGATTGGCGCCGTGCTTGGTGCGGGTGAAGACCAGGGCCTTTTCGACCCGCTCGTCGGCGCACATGTCGTTCAGCAGGGACTTCTTGCCCTCTTTGTCGACGAAGATGACGCGCTGCGTGACCTTCTCGACAGTGGTGGACTCAGGCGCGACCTCGACGTGAATCGGGTCGTCGAGCAGCTTGGAGGACAGGCGCACGATGTCCGGCGGCATGGTCGCCGAGAAGAACAGGGACTGCCGGCGGTCGGGCAGGCGCTCGATGATGCGGCGGACGTCGGGCAGAAAGCCCATGTCCAGCATGCGGTCGGCCTCGTCGAGCACGAAGAACTCGAGGTCATCGAGGTGGATGATGTCCTGGCCAATCAGATCGAGCAATCGGCCCGGGGTGGCCGTCAGCACGTCAACACCGCGCCGCAGCTTGGTCACCTGGGAGCCCTGCTTGACGCCGCCAAAGATGACGGTGTGGGCGAAGGACTTGGTGTGGGCGCTGTACTCGGCGAAGTTCACGTCGATCTGAATCGCGAGCTCGCGGGTGGGGGTGACGATGAGGGCGCGCGGAGTACCCGAACGCAAGCGGCGAGGTTCGTTGATGATGTGCTGCAGGATGGGCAGCGCGAAGGCGGCGGTCTTGCCCGTACCGGTCTGGGCACAGCCCAGCATGTCCCGTCCGTCGAGAAGCGGCGGAATGGCCTCGAGCTGGATGGGGGTCGGGGTCTCGTAGCCGAGATCTCCAACAGAACGGACCAGTTCGGGCAGCAGGCCTAGGTCGGCAAATGTAGTCATGGGGCCCTACTAGGCGGTCCGCTGGGTGAAGTCCAACCAGCGATAGACCAGCGATAGGTGTCAGGTATTTCCATTTTCCATTAAGCGAATAGGGATAGGTGTCATAGGGATAGGTGTCAGGTATTTCCATTTTCCATTAAAGCCCGACTCCAGTCTCGAAACTGCTCGGAACTACAAATGCGTTCCTCTGCTTTGCGAATGCGGCGACTGACCACCGAATGGGTCGTGCCCATCGCCGCTGCGATGCGTCCGTGATCGACGCCGCACCCCCGACTCAGCCACCATGCCGCCAACCAGCAGCTGGGATTGCCGCCCCGACCGCGACTGCTGGTCAGCAGGGATTCGACGGGCTGATCAAGCAGCTCCGAGACTGCTGCCAAGCCGCGTTGAAGTTCAAGAAAAGTGTCTTCGGGGGCGTGGACATAGGTCGTGCCGGTGCTGTTTGGCGCCCACAGCCGGTCCGGATCGAAGTCAGCCGGCGCCGGATGACGGTCATCAGCAACGGCGGTGTAGTAGTCGAGATATCCGCCCTCACTGCCGAATTGGGCTTGCAGGTCGGCGGTAGTCAGCCACTCGGGCCGCTCGGCAGTTCCCGTGTAGGCCTGATGCGACGTCCACTCTGAGACCTCGAGCTCACTCAATCCGGCTTTCACTGGGTTGAGATGTGTGTAGACGAGCAGGTGGCGCCAATAGGCATCGGAATCGACAATTCGGTTGTGGTAGCGCCCCCGAAACACCGGGCCGTCCCAAGTCCGCTTGCGATTCAGCCGGCGAGTGAACTCTCCCCCGAGGTGCCGCATCGCCCGTGGCAGCTTGCCCGTGACCGATTCGAGCATCAAATGGTAGTGATTGGGCATCAAGGCGTAGCCATGCACGCGCACGCCGAAGCGCTGCGGCAGCACGCTGAGCACGTCGAGGAACAACTCGCGAACCTCGTCGGTGTCGAAGACCGGCGCACGCCGAGCCCCGCGGTTCATGACGTGGTGTTGGGCGCCAGGCCAATCGAGGCGGGGAAGTCGGGGCATCAGAGTCCTAAAATGGAAAATGGAAATACCTGACACCATTAACTGGCCCGACCCTTGCAAACCAGTCTCGTGAACCCACCGGAGACGCCACATGCTCACCACTCGCCGCCTGTTTCTGCGCCCCTTCCGCCGCTACGACCTCGCCTTTCTGGACAGACTGCACTCCGATCCCGCCGTCACCCGCTTCCTGGGCACGGGAGACGTGCGAAGCCGCGCCGACAACCGGCGCTGGCTCG
>CAYYHT010000972.1:0-2531 GCA_964471355.1 uncultured Enterobacteriaceae bacterium | reverse complement strand
CGGTCACCTTCATCAACAGCGACCCGATGTACCACAACGTGCGCAGCGTTTCGGATGCAAACGATACGTTCAACCTGAACATGCCGCAAAAAGACGAGCGCATGAGCAAGACCTTCTTGCGCCCTGAGATCATGGTCGAGGCTCGCTGCGACGTGCACCCATGGATGAAGAGCTGGCTGGCCGTCGTTCCCCACGACTGGTGGGCGGTGTCCGGCGCCGACGGCCGCTTCCACATCGATGGCCTGCCGCCGGGGGACTACACCCTCGAGGCTTGGCACGAGGTGTACGGAACCCAGCTGCAGAAGGTGACCGTACAGTCCCACCGCGAGGCCACCGTGACCTTCGGCTTCGAGGCGACGCCTAGCCCCTGAGCGCCACGGTGATGCGGGTGCCTCGGCTGTTGCGATTGGCCAGCACCATGCCGCCGCCCATGGCCTGAACCAACGCGCGCGTGGTGGCCAGTCGGATGGTGTCTGCGGCGCGCTCGACGGCTCCGACGGTGGTCTCGCCGAACACCTCGAAGGCCCGGTGCAGCTCTTCGTCGGTCAGGTCTGGGCCATCGTCGCGAATGTGAATGATCACCTCGCCCGGTCGCCGATAGGCCTTGAGGTCGACTTGACCCACGCTGCGCGACACCGCACGCACCAGAGACAGCGTCAGCGCGCTTCGCAAAATGGCCGGATCGCACTGTATTTTGCCAATGTCTGGCGGGCAGTCGAACAGCAACTGCAGGTGCTCGCGGGCCACCGCAGGCTCGATGGCATCGGCGACGTCCCGAAGCATCGACGCCAGATCGAAGCGCTCGCTGGTGGGCACGACCTCGCCGGCCTCGACCTTCCACGCGTCCATCAATGCCTCGACGATGTCAGCGAGCTGTTGTCCGGCAAGGTTGATGCGCTCGAGGTCCTTGACCATCATGGCCGCGCCCTCGTCCAGCGCGACCTCACGCAGCAGGTCGCTGTACCCAAGCACCGCGTTCAGCGGGGTTCGGAGCACGTGCCCCATGTGGCCCAGCAGTACGCTCTGCGGCAAGTTGCCGATGGCAAAGGGCGTGCTCTCGGAAGTGGGAAGGTCGGGAGCGTCGAAGTCCCCTGCTGGCTTGATGACAAAGCTCTTGCCGCCCGAGAGGTCCCGCGCGATGACGGTTCCGTTGGGCAGGGTCTCGCAGCCCATGCGCTCGATGTTGGCGTCGATGCCAAGCTCATCGAGCACGTTGCCCAGCGCGACGAGCCAATTGGGCGCCGCGGTGGGGCTGGGTTCATGACCCGTGACGGTGACGAGGTAGGACATGGACATCGGGGGTGGCTGTAGCTGGTACCCTGCGGCCATGCACGCCATCCGCTCGAGCCGCGTCCTGATTAGCGGCGATATCCGCCCTGCAACCGTCATGATCGAAGGGGGTCGCATCCATGCCATCTCCGACGCCGCCCCCGAAGGCGTGCACGTCGAGGATGTCGGCGACAGCGTGTTGATGGCCGGCATCGTCGACTGCCATGTGCACATCAACGAGCCGGGCCGGACCGAGTGGGAAGGGTTTGGGACGGCGAGCCGCGCCGCTGCGGCGGGAGGCGTCACCACGATCGTAGACATGCCTCTCAACTGCATCCCCGTGACGACCACGGTCAATGCGCTCGAGATCAAGCTCGAAGCAGCCCGCCCCCGACTGTGGGTGGACTGCGGCTTTTGGGGTGGCGTCATCCCGGGCAATGCGGCGGATCTGCAGCCCTTGGCCAGCGCTGGAATCTTGGGTGCAAAGGCATTCATGTGCTTCAGCGGCATCGACGACTTTCCCGGCAGCGACGAGCAGACCTTGCGCGCCGCCATGATCGAGCTCAAGGCGGCGGGAGTGCCTCTGCTGGTCCACGCAGAGCTCGAGCTTCCCGTCGATGGTGGCGGCGACCCCCGGCTGTACGGCACCTTCTTGGACTCCCGACCCAATGAATGGGAAGACAAGGCCATCGAGCTGATCTTGAAGCTGTGCGCCGAGACTCAATGCCGCGTGCACATCGTGCACCTCTCATCGGCCACCGCCCTGCCCATGCTGGCAAGCGCTCGCGAGGCCGGGCTGCCCGTCACCGTCGAGACCTGTCCGCACTACCTATGCCTCGAGGCCGAACAGATTCCCGCCGGCGACACCAGCTTCAAGTGCTGCCCCCCCATTCGCGGCAGCGACAACCGAGACCTGCTCTGGAAGGGGCTTGCTGACAAGGTGATCGACATCATCGTCACCGACCACAGCCCCTGCACTCCTCACCTCAAGGTGCCTGAGCGCGGCGACTTTATGGAGGCGTGGGGCGGCATCGCCAGCCTTCAGTTCGGCCTATCCAACGTGTGGACCGAGGCGCGCAAGCGCGGCTTCACTGTCGCGGACATCAACCGCTGGATGAGCCGGGGACCCGCACAGATGATCGGACTGCACGATCGAAAAGGCCAGCTCGCTGTCGGCCTCGACGCCGACCTGATCGCCTGGGATCCCGACGCAACGTGGACCCTCACCCCAGATGACATCCACCATCGCCACAAGGTGACGC
>CAYYHT010000971.1:0-2538 GCA_964471355.1 uncultured Enterobacteriaceae bacterium | reverse complement strand
CTCAAAGGCTTCAGACACCACGCGGGCGCGCTTGTGCACCTCTCCGATGAGCGCGCTGCGGTCGCAAGGAACGACAAAGGCCAAGTCCTCGAGCAGGTGCTCGAAATCAGCCACGATGATCTGGTGCAGCCGGGCAACGTCTTCGGGTCGTTTCGCCGAGACCTGAACCGCATCGGGGTAGGCCTGGGTCAGCTGTTCCAGACGCTCGGCGTCGCACAGGTCGACCTTGTTCAGCACCAGCATCTGCCGGCCGTCGAGGGCTCCGATCTCGCCCAACACGTCGCGCGTCACCTTGAGCTGGGCCTCGAAAGCGTGGTCGCTCGCATCGACCACATGCAGCAGCAGACTGGCTTCCTTGGCCTCTTCGAGGGTCGAGCGGAACGACGCCACCAGGTCATGAGGCAGACGCTGAATGAAGCCGACGGTGTCGGACACCAGAATGGGTGGAGTCGCGGCCGGGGCCAGCGTGCGCACTGTGGTGTCCAGGGTCGCAAAGAGCTTGTCTTCGACCAACACCGAAGAGGTCGTCAGCTGCCGCATCCACGAAGATTTCCCGGCGTTGGTATAGCCGACCAGTGCCACACGCAGGGTGTCCTGCCGACGCGCCCGGCGCACGCTTGCTTCGCCGTCGATGGCCGCCAGCTCGCGATTCAGCTCGGCAATGCGGTCCCGCACCTTGCGGCGGTCTAGCTCGAGTCCGGACTCGCCCGACCCCTTGCCCGCCTGGCGCTCGGACTCGCCGCCCGCTGCCCGCATGCGCGGTGCTTGGTACTTCAGCCGCGCGATCTCGACCTGAAGCCGGGCCTCGCGACTGCTGGCGTGGCGGTGGAAGATGTCCACAATGATGCCCGAGCGGTCGGTGACCTCGACCCCGACCACACTGCGCAGGTTTCGGATCTGAGCCGGCGTCAGCTCGGCATCGACGATGACCAAGTTCGCTTCCTCGTCCGGCCTGCCTAGCTCGTCGAGCAGCTCGTCCATGGCGATGACCGCGGCTTCTTCTTGCTTGTTGCGACGCTCGAGCGGCCCGCGAGGAATGATGCCCGTGCCGCCGGTCAGCCGAGCCAGCTCCATGCGCTTGCCCGCTCCCAGCACGTTGGCGTCGATTCGGTCGCGCTTCTGGGTGATCACATCAATGACCACCACACCCAGCGTCTTGGCCAAGCGACGCAGCTCTGCCAGAGAACTCGCGAGCTCGGCGTCGCTCGTTCCTTGGGTCTGCACGCCGACCAAAATGGCTCGGGTTCGCGGTGCTGGCTTGGACATGGAGCGGAACTAGCCGGTTGAGCCGGGCTTGGCTCAGTCGAGGCCGAGCTTCTTGGTGATGTACGGGCTGGTCAGGTGCTTCATCACGTTGAGTGGCTCGCAGCCGGGAGCCCCAGCAATCTCGCCCATCTCGCGCGCCGCGACCCGTGCGGCCGCGTTGATCACCTTGCTGCGCTTGCCAACTCCGATCAACGCGCCGCCCATGGCCATTCGAACCATGTGGGTCTCGGTGGCGTGGGTCGCACGGATGTGCGCAATGTGGCCCAAGAAGAAGTCTTCGCCTGGAGCCGACTTCCTCTTGTCCTTCGAGATCTCGTACAGCAGCGTGTAGCCGCACTGGCGGCGCATCGGGTCGTCGCTTTGCATCCACCTCTCTGACAGGTCGACCACATACGGCGTCTTGGCCAGGGTCGCGTTGCAGGACGCAAACACGTGAGAAAGCATGCCGTGGTGCAGCTGCTCGACCTGGATCTCAGCCTGTTCGCGGGTCAGCTTCTTGGGCTCGTCGATGAGCAGGCCCAGGACCCGAGCGTCGTAGGTGTCGCTCTTCCACAGCTTTGCGGCCAGCTCGTGATCGCGACCGATCTGCTTGGCCAGCTTGCGCAGCACCGTCAGCCCAATGCCAAAGCTCTTCAGCTCGTCGTCGCGCCTGTTCCAGTGTTCGATGCCGCGTTCGTTCTTGTTGCTCTCGAGCAATTGCAGCACATCGGCGGTGGCCATGGGTCCTCCAGGTCGGCCCTCATAACCGTCGACTACACTGGGTTCATGTGGCTCATTGCACTGCTTTCCAGTCTGGCCGTGGGCCAAACCACCGCCGCCGAATGGCTCGCTCACATCGACGGCGCCGCCGCCAGAGCCAACGACGTGCACTTGGTGCTCGACGTCACCCTGACCGACCGCCACGGAGCACAAGCCCAGCGGCGACTCGAGGTCTGGCAAAAGGGCGACACCCAACGCCTGGTGCGGCTGACTGCCCCCGCTCGACTGGCCGGAACCGCCCTGCTGGCCCCTGGCGGAGAGGAGCTGCACCTGTACCTGCCCGCCTATGACCGCGTGAAGCGAATCGTGGGAGAGCGCCGTGGGGACGCATTTGTCGGCACTGACTTCACCCTCGAAGACCTGGCCCGCATCACGTTTTCGGACACCCACGACGGCATTGTCGAAGCGACGGGCGACGCCAACCAGCTGCTGCTGACTGCAAAGGATGGAAGTGGTCAGATGCGACTGTGGGCGCGCAAAGACGGCCTGTTGACGCGCATCGAACACCTCAAA
>CAYYHT010000970.1:0-2546 GCA_964471355.1 uncultured Enterobacteriaceae bacterium | reverse complement strand
AGTCCAGTCATGACCCGCTCGTGGGCGACGACGTCTTCGTCCATCAGCGCTTGGTGGGCCGCCTGGATGCTGTCGAGGAAGTCGTCCTCGGTCAGCGGCGCGCACACCGAATCCTGGGCCACAGCCGCGGTCGTGAGCAGGACAGACAGGCAAGCCAGTCGCGCAGTACGGGTGAGAAAGGCATCGAAGAAGGGCATAAACGGGTCCATTGTCGCCAGGGTATCCCGCCAATACCGACTTTGGGGACGAACGGCCTCAGGCTTCCGCTTTACTGTCATTTCGCGCCGTCAACCGTGCCGCGACGCCATGCTAATGTGCGCCTTCTGAGTGGGAGAACGCCGTGTTCACAGACCAGGCCAAGCAGCTCGCAGAAGCGGATGCCACAGCCGAGCAGCTTCAACGTCTGCAGGCTCGGCTCGATGCCCTGGCTCGGTTCTCGGTTGCCATCGGTGGAGCCGGCTCGGAAGCAG
This sequence comes from uncultured Enterobacteriaceae bacterium, assembly GCA_964471355.1. GTDB lineage: Bacteria > Myxococcota_A > UBA796 > UBA796 > CAYYHT01. The sequence goes on along the minus strand of CAYYHT010000970.1, from coordinate 2,076 downwards.
AGCTGTTGGAGCGAGTGGCACAGCACGCCCCCCCGATCTTGGGTGTGCCTCGGTTCAGCATCGCCCTGGTCGACGACAACGCCCCTACATTTGGCGTGGCACGCCTAGCAGGCGATGGCGCCGGCGTCTTGATGAGCGAAGGCGACCACATGCTCATCCCCGGCACTGCCGTCGGCGAGGCCGTGGACAACGGCACGATCGTCACCACATTCGACTTCGCCCGCAACCACTTCACAGACTGGGCCTACCTTGCGAACATGGGCCTGCGCTGGTTCATCGTCGTGCCCATGCGGGTCGGGGGCAGCTACATCGGCACCCTGAACCTGGGCGCCCCCGAGCCACGCCCTTTCGCCCAGCACGACATCCACTTCGGCAAGCAGGTCGCGGCCGCCATCACTGCCGAGTACGAGCGGCTGCGCGGCTGAATCAGGCAATCAACTGTTGTTGCCAATTTTTGCCAAGCTCCATACATTGAAGCCATGAGCACGATGAACATCTCTCTGCCAGCCGCACTCAAGTCCTTCGTCGACGAGCAGGTGTCGTCCGGCGACTACAGCACCAGTAGCGAGTATGTTCGCCTGTTGATTCGCAGAGACCAAGACCGCAGCAAGCTGCGCCAGCTGCTGCTCGATGGCGTCGCCTCGCCCCCTGCGTCTGTGGCAGACGACGCGTACTTTGGCGAGTTGAGAGCTCGGGCACGGGGACCAAAGCCCGCGTGAGCCCAAAGCCTGTCATTCCGCGCGCCTTGGCTGTGGAGGACGTAGACCATGCCGTCGACCACTACCTGTCCGAGGCGGGGGTCGACGTCGCGCTCGGCTTTGTCGACGCACTGCAGGCGGCCTACAGGCACATCGCCGCGCACCCCGACACCGGCTCACCTCGCTATGCTTTGGAGCTCGAGCTGCCTGGGCTGCGTTGCTGGGCGGTCTCCGACTACCCCTACTTGCTGTTCTATTTGAATCGCGATGACCACATCGACCTGTGGCGGGTGCTTCACAGCGCGCGCCAAATCCCCCACCACATGCAGCGACCATGAAGAACCAGTACGTCGCAGACATCAGCGACTTCCGCAAGTACGGTGCCCTGCGGCATCTGCAGCGCGTGACGGGCATGAATCTCGGGGTCTGGTGGCTGCTCGCCCCCGACGACTCGACCACTGACGGCCGCAAGCTGGCCTACCTAGACAAGCCCAAACTACGGGCGTGCGACCCCGAGCTCTTCGATGCCATGAAGCAGCTCGTGGCGTCGGGCCAACGCACGGTGGCAGCTGTCGAGAACGCTGGAGTACTGCCGGGCGCGGCGTTCGCATCCGAAGTCGTGCCAGACCCAAAGCCCGCTCGAACCACCGCTTTCGAGCGAGCCCGCGCCTCATTGAGCGAGTGCGACCTCATCTTCGTCGACCCGGACAACGGCCTGGATGTGCCTTCCAAGCCGCTGGGCACCAAGAACTCGAACAAGTTCGTCTTCCGCCACGAGCTTCAGACCTTCTGGAGTCAGGGCCAGTCGCTGGTGGTCTACCAGCACTTTGTTCGGGAGAAACGGGCCCCGTTCATGGCGAGGCTTGCTTCGGATCTGCGAGGCCGGCTCCCAGGCGCCCGCATCGTGGCCCTGCGAACCAGCCACGCGGCTTTCTTCGTGGTGATGCAGCCCGCGCACGCTGACGCCCTTGGGCAGGCGGTCGATGGCATCGAAGCATTCTGGAAGGGCCAGATCGCAGTGCACCTCATCGGGACCGACTGACGTCCCCGCACAAGGGCTGGGCTACTCGACCACCCAGGCGCTGCCGTCCCACACCAGGGTCTGGTCGTAGTTCTCGTCATCGGCCGACGACACCTTCTTCGAGATGTGCTCGCCGTCGATGGTCCACTTCTCGTCCCACTTGTCATCGCGGTCCAAATCGACCTTGGCGCGGTTCATCGAGGCGCTGCCGGCATCTTGGTAGACGTTCACCTTGAAGCGCTTGCCCTTGGTGATGTCCTTGAGCTTGGTCGAACCCAGGTTCTTGCCCACCTTGGCCAGAATCACGGTCTCGACGGGGCCCGTGGCGGCCGCCTTGGGGGTGTCGCTCGACGCGGG
>CAYYHT010000969.1:0-2548 GCA_964471355.1 uncultured Enterobacteriaceae bacterium | reverse complement strand
GGCGGCGGCGGCGGCTCGACAACGGGCTCGCCCCACCCGGCAAACAGAGACAGAAACAGCACTACTCGGCGGCGCCACCGACAAGCCGGTCGATGAGGCCCATGTGGCGTTCAATCCGCGTCTCGAGGTACCGCGTCGCCACCTCAGTCTCGCAGCCGCGCACCACCGTCACCACATCGCCGTTGCCCAACAGCACCTTGATCTTGAAGCTCTGGCCGTCTGTGCGGGTGACGCGCTCGACGAACAGATGCCGAATTTCGTCGGCGACGATCACCCGTCCCGATGGCCATGGCAGGGGTCCGTGAGCCAGCTCGATGCGGCCGGGGGAGATCTGCACACGGGTGCGAGCCGGCCACCATCCCTGTTCGATGATGAGCGAGCTGCCGTTCACTTCGAGGGTCGTGCTGTGAGGAAGAGGCGGCTCCACCATGACCGCGTCCATCGTTGTTGGGTCGGGTATGGCCACGTTCTCGAGGTCGACCACACCGCCACAGGTGCGACATCGAGCCTGCATGAGGTCCTCGTTCATGTCGCTTGGGTCAAGCTTCGCCCCGCAGTCTCCGCAGCACAGCTCCACCGCTACTCCAGATCGTAGACATCTCCGCCAATGCACAGCACCGACGGAGTTTCGCTAACCGGCGATCGGTCGGTATACATAGAGCGAATGTCGATTCCGGCGTCGTTCCAATGCAGCGCCACGGTTGCTTTGCCCAGTTCGTAGCGGCCGTCGGGCAGCTCACCACTTCCGCGGCCCGCGTAGATCCAGCCGTCTGCAGTGAATCGCATGCGGGCACCCGACCCGTCTCGAGGACGCCACGTCCCCTCCAACGCCGTGCCGGACAGATCGTGGTCGGCGCGATCTACCCGAATCCCATCGATCACCAATGCGCCCGTCTGTACCTCAACGGTGCTCTCGGACGCTTGGCCGGCGATCACGATGGTGAGCAGATCTCCAACGCGAGTGTACGAACCAAGCAAATGCCCGGCTGCACCGTGGGCAACCCAGTCCACCGGAGCTGCACTGACAGGCGGAGCGTTCGAGAACTGGCCGTCGGGGGTAAACACCACCCACGTGAGCGCTCCGCCCCCGCCGCGACGCACAAACACGCCGTCAATCGGCTGGTCCTGGGGGCCTGGCTCGGGCGGCGGCACCAACGCGGGTTGCTGAGCCGCAGGCTCTGAGGGTTCGGGGGTGACAGGCTCCACCACAGGGGCAGCGGCCCTAGCGAACGGGCTTCGCGGGGCGGTCGAGACGGGCTCGGGCTTCGGTCCCAGAGCGCGCTCCCAGGTCGCCGCAAACGCCTGCGCAGCCCCTTTGCCCGCCACACCTTGCCGATCCTCGGGGGTGTCGTCGAACCACGGATCTGCGCCATCGGATGCCGTCAGCGACTTGGGTTTGCGGCTGGGCAGGCGCTCGGGTTCGAGCTCTCGAATCGCCCGAAACAGTGCAGCCTCCGCAGCCAGACGGGCCACCAAATACTGATAGACCGGCAGGGTGTCGGCCCCAATGGCCGCGAGGTCCGTCAGGCTGCCTCCTGCTGCCCGCAATGGCCCAGGCAAGTACCCCTGAATGCTCTGGGCTAGCGGCTCGACATGTTCAGCCGTCCCCACTGCGATCTTGTCCAGCGTGCCCGTCAGCTGGGCCAGCACCTCTTGGGCCTGAGCCACTCCCGCGGCTCCGACTGCGCCGGCCAATTTGTCGGCAATGGCTCCCGAATGCTCTTCGAGCAGCTGCTGAACGAAGCGCCCCTCTGAGCTCTTTACCTGCTCGACAAAGGGCAAGGCGACCTCTGCGGCGCCATAGAACAGCAGCAAGCAACGACCTGCGGGCACCGTGCGCAGCTGCTTGAGACGGTCGTCGACGCTGCCGTCAAACAGGCGGTGGGCAATGAACGCGATTCCCAGCGCCTTGAGGGCTGCATCGGCTTTTTGTTGCGGCTCGTCAACCGCTCCAACCGAGCCTCCAGTGAACAGCGCAAATGCACTGCGAACCCCCGTGAGGATTGTGAGTCCGGTGTCGCCGGTGTCGATGCTCTTGGCGGCGAAGCGCACCTCTTTGACCGCAGCCGTTGAAGCGAGCTCCCGCGCCCTAGCCATGGTGGGCTCGGCCCAGTCATCGTGCAGCGTCGCTGCGGCCTCATCAAGCGAGGCAAACGGCTGTACAGTGGGTGCCCTGGGGACCTGGGAGAGCAGGCCTGCACACAAGCGTGCGGTGGCCGACGTGGGCGGAAAGGACGCGAGCTCGGCGTCGAGTCCAGCGAGGATGTCCGAGTCAGTCACGCCAGCACCCCGGACAGAAGCCGCAGCAGGCCGGCCATTGTGCCCGCACCAGCCGCCAGCAACAGCACCATAAATGGCAGACAGGACCGCTTGCGGGCTGGCGCATCTGGCAGGTCGTCTGCTTGGGAAGTGGTGTACTTCACGGGCACGAGTCCTGGATTGATGGACTCACGGCGGTCTTGCTCATCACCGGCCGCTTCAATGGCACTGCGAATGGCCGCCTCAGCCACCAGTCGGGTCCCCAAGAACTTGTACACGGGCAGCAAGT
>CAYYHT010000968.1:0-2552 GCA_964471355.1 uncultured Enterobacteriaceae bacterium | reverse complement strand
ATCGGAGCGTCCATGGTCACGGAGTACGAGAACTCGGCATGCTGGGCGTTGGCGACTTCGACAATCAGAGGGACTGCGAGTCCGCTGTCTCCATCGATGAATGTCGACGTGTTGGTGTACGCGGCGCCCGCATAGCAATCGCCGACCTTCTTGGCGCCCCACTCACCCTCGGTGACCCGGACCGTATCTGGGTTGGTGCCCGTGGTGTCCGTAGTGGTTGCGGTCAGCAAGTAGGTGCCAAAGCAGCAGTTGGGTGCTTCGTCGTTGTCGGGGAAGTTCTCGGCGTGGTCGAACTCGCAGTAGGGCACGCCGTCGACCGTGTCGACTTCGTTTGAGAAGACACCGTTTTCGTCGACCGTGTAGCTAAGCGCCGTCGGACCGTCGCCGAGTTCCCACGCTTGGTACTGGTACCCGACCACGCTGAGGTAGTCGCAGGTGCCGGGCTCGATATCGACGGTGTAGCCCCAGCCCTGTACGAACAAGTCCAGCTCGCTGGCGTCGTACTGGCAATCGAGCTCGAGAAAGGATTGCTCGGCGGTGTTGACGGAACAGGGCACAGCTTGATCGGCCGCGGTACCCATTCTGTAGTCATAGGCGGTCTCGGCAGTAGCCGAGACGGCAATGAAGCCGGCACCAGGAGTCACGACGGCTCCGGTGTCGTCGAGACCAGGGTAGCCGGCACTCCAATCGGGGAGCTCGGGCACGGCGGTGTCGGTGCCGGTGCAGCCGGCGAGTGAAACAATCATCAGAAAACGAAGTGAGAAACGCATGGTCGGGGGGTCCTAGCGGTAATCAGCGAAAGTAGTGAGGTATTCAGTGGTGGTCAGCACCGCGGTGTCAGCATCGTAGATGCCGCCGAGGCTGACACGCGACCAGACATCCATCTCGTCGCCGGTGTAGCGGTCGGCAATCCATTCGAGCTGCAGCTCAGTCGCCCCGCGCAACGTCGCCACGTTTGTGGCGCCGACAGATACCGAGAAGTCGATCTCGCCGGCAATCGGCGGCGCGAACTCCTCGCCGATGCGGTATTCGATCTGGTACTGCGTGAAGTTGGTGGACGCGACGATGTCGTCGTACACAGGGTCAACTTCGAACGTGACTTCGACATCGACGTTGTTGTCGACCTCGGAGGTCACACTCAAAGGATCGAGGTCGATCCGTACAACGGGCTCACCGTTGGCCAGGGCCACCGAGAGGCGATCTTGCACCACCGCATCGTCACACGCGGCGGCGACGAGAAGCAGCAGGGGGATGGCGTAGACGCGGGTCATCTGCACTCCGGAAGAGACGCGACACCCTACCACCATCCCCGGGCATGCGTCGCAGAACCCTCAAGTCCCCTGAACTTCGTCCGAACTAGGGTTCGGTGCACATCGGAGGATGCCGTCCATGCGCGTGTTGCTGGTCGAAGACAGCCCAACAGTTCGGGAGGTTTTGCGGGGGAGTCTGGCGGGCCTTGGCTACGAGATCGCCGAGGCGTGCAACGGCAGCCAAGCGCTGACGCTGTTGCACGAGGGCACCTTCGACATCGTGTTCACAGATCTAGTGATGCCCGAGATGGATGGGTACGAACTGTGCGAGGAAATTCGCCGGCATCCCTCGCACCGAGACATGCCCATCATCGTGCTGTCGAGCCATCAAGAGGCCCCCTATGTGATGCAGGCCCTGCGACGTGGAGCGGACGACTTCCTGGTCAAGCCCGCCGATCCTCAGACCATCGCGTCGGTCGTCGCCAGGGTGCTAGCCCATGTCTGAGAACGGCGATGCCATGGTCGTGCCCCTTCACCGCCTCAATCGCCTGCTCGAGCTTGCCGGCGAAGTCATCATCATCAGCTCCAACCTCGATGTGCTCAATCGGCGGGTGAGCGATGAGATCAGCGTGTCGGACGCGGTGACCGAGGACACCAAGGAGCTCTCACTCGTCAGCACGCGCATTGCGTCGGACCTGCATGAGCTTGTGACCGACATTCGAAACGTGCACATGTCGACGTTCATCGCCCGGTTTCAGCGAATCGCTCGCGACTGCGCGCGCCGCGAAGGCAAGACCGTGCAGTTCGACGTTGTGGGTGCTGATCTGAGCTTGGACAAGACCGTCGCTGACATCATCTACGACCCGATCGCGCATCAGATTCGCAACGCAATCGCACATGGGATCGAGACGCCTGAGGCACGGATCGCGGCGGGCAAAGACCCCGTCGGAAAGGTGCGCCTCACCCTCTCCAACGACGAGCGAAACACCACCATCTGCATCGTCGACGACGGACGGGGCATCTCACGGGACAAGGTCGTCGCGCAGGCCGTCAAGATGGGCCTGCTGACCACACAGCGGGCGCGCCTGCTCTCCGATCAGGCGGTCTATGAGTTCATCTTTGCCGCCGGCTTTTCGACCAGCAAGACGTCGACTGCGACCTCTGGACGCGGCGTCGGCATGGACGTGATTCGCAGCGCGATGGTCGAGCTCGGCGGCGAGACGCGGATTGAGTCGGCCGTCGGCAAGGGCAGCACGATCACCCTGAGCACGATAACACGGAGAAGGATGATAATGTTAGTCC
>CAYYHT010000967.1:0-2561 GCA_964471355.1 uncultured Enterobacteriaceae bacterium | reverse complement strand
CGATCCCCGCAGGAATACGGCGTTCTGGCGATAGCCTGCGAGCATCGATGGTTCGAGCAGGCCGGCCGCGACGTGGGGTGTGAAGAGCTGGCGATACCAGTTTCGATGCTGGCTGCGTACGTCGGAGAGGGTGTTGCTGGCGTACGCCGCAGCCACGGTCGCGCGTACACGGCGGAACGCTTCGTAGTAGCCGCGGGCGGCCAGCGCGTTTTTGTCCTCGCGATGGGCGGCATCATGCTCGGGAGCCCAGCTCCCCGATGCGACCCGCGCGATGAGCTCTCGACTGACCGTGTAGCCCTCGATTGAGAGGGAGTGGTACGCGTCGTGCTCGTAGACGTCGTCAATCGATGCGAGGTAGGCGTCCGCATCTGGTCGGATAGCTGGTGGGGCTGGGATCGTGTCTAGTACGGCTTCGCGTCCCGTCGCCCACAAGCGTTCGAGCCTGCTGGTGATCGCAGGTGTTGGTCTGTGCCGAACCGGGAGCATTGGGCGATCGTCGTCGAATGGATCGGACTCGCGGACGTCGTAGTCGACGGATCGCATTGTGGACAGAATCTCGTTGGCGATGTCTGCCCGCTGCACGCGACGAAATGCCCCCGCAAGACGACCCGCCACGCCGGAGTGGCCCCCGGCGAGCAGCCGACTCAAGAGAGCAGAGGAATCCGCCATGCTCGTGAGGACAACCTCGGCCTCGGTGGGCGAGAATCGGTAGTAGCTGGCGGGCACCCGAATGAGTGCGGCTTCTGGACAGAAGAGCCGTAGCCCTCGTGAGGTCACCAGGTCCGCTTCGGGGGGCCGAGTCATCTCTCTGACCGCATGAAGTGAGGTGTTGTGCAACAGCTTGAGCGTGTTGTTCTGGGCGCGCGTGCTCGACACCACCACCTGATGCGGGACCTTGGACTTTTCGGCGTGCAAGTCGAGCGAGAGCTGTGGTGAAAGGTTCCAGTCGTCGTCGAAGCGGGAATTGCAGTAGCGGCTGCAAAACTCCCAGAATGAAGCGAACCATGGCGTGGTGTCTCCAGGCACCGCTGTGGGGCTCGATGAGAGGAGCCATCCTTTTACGACCACTTCCAAGAAGCCGTGCCGGACCAAGCGCTCTCGATCGGTCCGTGTGAACTCACCCGAGCGAAACACACGGGTGCCGTCAGCTTGGCGCTCTTGCAGGATGGCTAGAGACCTCGCGAGTTTTTCGTTCGGACTGGACATCCCGCATCCTCGGGCCGAGCAGACCCATCTGTCGTGTCATTACGAGTGAATCATGCTGAGTCATTGCGAGTATCTCATGCTGAGTCATCGCGAGTGAATGATGCTGAGTCATTACGAGTGAATCATGCTGTGGCAAAGTCGTGGTCGGCCTTGCGGCGCCCCTGCGGACCGCGATGTGGCGGCGGGCAATTGGTCGCCGCCCCCCACATGGTGGCATCTGACCGGTTCTCAATGCTCTTTCGCGCGATGGCGGAGGACGGAAAGATCGGCATTGGCGGCGGACTATGAACGATCATGTGACACCCACCTCGATGGCCGCGCCCTAGGAAGGATGGGCCTGCTCCACCATCCACTCCAGGAACAGTCTCGTGGCAGCCGACGCGTAACGGTGCTTCGGGCGGACTGCCCACAGCGTCAGTGGCTCGCCGTACCAGTCGGGCAGCAGCCGAACCAGAGCGCCGCTGGCCTCGGCGGGATCTCCAATCCACTGGGGCATCAGGACCGGGCCAAGGCCCTGGCGGGCGAGCGTCTCGAGGAAGGACCCAGTGGATGCCACGACGACCCGGTCCGGGCGGACGGTGATGCGCTCTGAACCTCGCTGCAACTCCCACTCGCGGGTCGCAGCGTCTCCGAAGAGGAGCCCGCGATGGTCGCGCAGGTCTTGGGGGGTCGACGGAAGACCGTGGTGATCGACCCACGCCGGGCTGGCCATCATGGACCGGGTGAAGACCCGAAGTCGTCGACCAACGAGCTCCGAGGTGGACGGCCCGCCAAAACGAAGGGAGATGTCGAGCCCCGCTGAGACGAGGTCGACGTGCGTGTCGCTGGGGACCATCTCGAGCCGGAGGTCGGGGTGAGCCACGAGCCAGGCGCACAGACGCGGTGCCAGCCACGAGTTGCCGAAGGTCACGCCGCACCCAGCGCGGAGCGTTCCGGTCAACCCCCTGGGCTCGATCATGGCTGTGGCACGGGCTGCGTCGACGGCAGCGAGAGCAGACCGAGCGGACTCGTAGTACCGCAGACCGACCTCGGTGGGCCTGACCGAACGGGTCGTGCGGACAAGCAGGGCGGTGCCCAGATGGGTCTCCAGGTCCGCAACGCGGCGGCTGACGCTGGATTGCCCGACCCCGAGCAGCCGGGCCGCGCTGGAGAAGTTCTGGGTATCGACCACCGTGGTGAAGGTCTTCATCGCGAGGAGTTCGTTCTTCATATATCTGATTTTCAGATAACTGAATGTGGATATAGCCGTCTACTGTATCTGAATTGAGATGAATAGAGTTGAGGGGTCTACTCACCAAGGAAGGACCATGACTGTTGTGAACAACCCCCTCGCAGAGCAGCTCGGCGAGGCGGTC
>CAYYHT010000966.1:0-2561 GCA_964471355.1 uncultured Enterobacteriaceae bacterium | reverse complement strand
TGCGGCAAACGGTGCGCTCGCGACGTGGCCCGGTACTGCGAGTGTGGCGGACGAAGAGATCACCGCCCCCCAACACTGGGGCAACCTAAAGCACCGGCTGGCGCGGCCGCGGTAGCAATCAGCGGCGCCGGGTCCTCATGACGACCAGCACCAGCAGGCCCCAGGCCCAACCGCCCGACCCGCTGCCATCGCAGGAGCACCCGCTGCCCATGGGTTGAACCGCGGTGTCTTGCACCCGGTCTTGCCACCCACGGTCGGACGCATCGGGCCAACCGGTATCGGTGTCCGTGTCCGTATCGGCGTCCGCATCGGAGTCGGTGTCGGTGTCGGTGTCGGTATCGGCGTCGGTGTCGGTGTCGGTGTCGGTGTCGGTGTCCGGCGTGTCGCAGACGCCGCCCTCATCGATGCTGCCATCGCAGTTGTTGTCTTTGCCGTCGCACTCCTCGGTGCCAAACGGATTCGAAAAGGCATCGCTGTCATCGCAGTCGCCGTCGATATCGGTGTGGTTCGGCGGCGCTGTGCAGTCATTGACGGGCGTTGCGTCGTTGTCCCCGAAGAGGTCCCCGTCGAGGTCGGGCCACCAGTCGATGTAGACCACTCCATCGTCCGGCGTGCCATTGCAGTCGCTGTCGTTGCCGTCGCACTGCTCGGAGGCACCTGGATGCACCAGGGGATCGCTGTCATCGCAGTCGGTGTCGGTGTCTGCAAATCCGCCGGGCCGGTTGCACGCGGCCACGATGGACGTGCCGACGCCGTGCCCATCGCCGTCGCCGTCGATGTACCAAGTCAGTACATCGATGGCGTCTGGACCATCGACGCTGCCCTCACAATCGTCGTCCAGGCCGTTGCATGCCTCGGTACCCAGTGGATTGACCGCCGCGTTGCCGTCGTCGCAGTCCGTGGCATCGGCGCTGTAGCCCGGAGGCACAGTGCAGGCCGATGTAGTGGCTCCCACATCGCCGTAGCTGTCGCCATCGGAATCGGCGTACCACGTGGTGGGGTCAGTGGGATTGTCGTCCTGCGAGCCGCTGCAGTCGTCGTCCAGGCCATTGCTGCAGCGCTCGCTGCTCAGCGGATTCACCGCCGCATTGCTGTCCAAGCAGTCGGTGTTGTCCGAGACGAAGCCCGCCGGCTGGGTGCAGGCCGTGGTGCTGGTCGCCGGGTCGCCGAAGCTGTCCGCGTCGCTGTCTGCATAGAAGGTCGAGGGATCGCTCGGGTTGTCGTCCTGAAACCCGCTGCAGTCATCGTCCAGCCCGTTGCTGCACAGCTCGGTGCCAGCCGGATTCACAGCACCGTCGTTGTCCAGGCAGTCGCTGGTGTCGGTCACCGTGCCTGCGGGCTGCGTGCACGCGCTCTGTGGAGCCGACGGGTCGCCGTAGCCATCCCCGTCCGCGTCCGTGTACCAGGTACCCGGTCCCCCCACCGACGCATCGGTGTCATCGCAGTCGGTGGTATTGACGATTCCGTCGCCGTCTCGGTCCGAGTCACACTGATTGCCGATGCCGTCGGAGTCCTGGTCCCCCTGACCGGTGTTGAAATCGTTCACGCAGTTGTCGTTCTCGTCGACGACGGTGTCGTTGTCGGCGTCATTCTGAGTCAGCACCACGTTGTCGAAACGTGCGCCACCCACCGAGAAGCTGTACAGGCCAATGTTGCCTGTCGTGAACTGCGTGTCCGTGGCGGACATGACCGGGCTGCCGTCAAAGGACACCGAGATCGACGAGCCGTTGGCCACGACCTCGAGCCGGTGCCAGACGTTGTTCACGTGGGTGGGGGCCGCCACCGAGGCAATCTGCGTGCCCACTCCCCCCACGACCCTGTACAGCCGACCACCGGTGCCGAGAACCAAGCAGCGCCCGCTGGCAGCGGCCGGGTAGCAGTTGCGCGTGAAGTGAGCGAGGTAGAAGTTTCGCGAGTCCTGGTAGCGAAAGGTGACGCCGATGGAGTCATCATCAGCGGCCAACATCTCGACATTGAACGTAAAGTCGCCGTAGGTTCCGCCGGTCTGCACAAGGTGGTTGTCGGTGTAGCCGCCCCCTCCCCAGCCGCCGGTCCAGTTGTTGGTGACAGGCCCCACGGTCGTGCCGTTGCTGGTCCACGGGTCCAATGTGGGAATCGCCGAGGTCCAGCCACCGTTGCCCGAGAACGACAGCGACGCACCGTAGCTGTTGAAGTCGTCCGAAAAGGACGTCACGGTTGCCGCGGGCGCGGTGCCGCCAAGCAGCAGAAGACCAATCAAGTGCATGATCAGATGATGACATGGCCGCGCACAAGTTGCTCGAATGCCTATGAAGCGAGCCCATCACTGATTTTGCCCAAGGTCAAACGCCGAGAACCAAAGCATTCCGCAGCCGCTTGTGATGGACGTGCTGGTCAAGACACTCTAGGTGCACGAGGCTCGTGTGAGGAACTGTGAGCAAGACCGAAGACTGGGAAGAGGACGTCATCGCACGGGCCAAAGGCGCCCTCGGAGGGACGTCCTTGCTCGATAGCGATCTCAAGCTGACTAGCGGCCCAGCTCCATCGCCCAGTTCTCGAGCTCGCGGATGCGGTCTCGAAGC
>CAYYHT010000965.1:0-2561 GCA_964471355.1 uncultured Enterobacteriaceae bacterium | reverse complement strand
GCCCATGGCCGCCGAACACAGCGTTTCGACCGTTGCGCCTTGTGCGTTCGTCGCCAGTACCAACCAGGTGAGCCACATGTCCACACTCTACCTGTATGATGCCGCCCTCTGGAGGCCCTAGTTGAGCAAACTTCCAGCGGACCGGTCCGAGAATACGTTCGAAGACTTCAAGCCCGCCTACAGCCCGAATCAAGCAGCGGTCGAAGCCAGTCGCTGTCTGTACTGCCACGACGCACCGTGCATCACGGCGTGCCCGACCGAGATCAACATCCCGGAGTTCATCCGGAAGATCGCGACAGGCAACGTGAGCGGCAGCGCCAAGACCATCTTCGACAGCAACATCCTGGGCATGAGCTGTGCCCGCGTGTGCCCCGTCGAGGTGCTGTGCGTCGGCGACTGCGTCTACAACCACATGGGCGTGCCGCCGATTCAGATCGGCAAGCTGCAGCGCTACGCCACCGATGTCGCCTTCAACGAGGGCTGGACCTACCACGAGGCCGGCGCTGACACCGGCAAGTCGGTGGGCATCATCGGCGCCGGACCCGCGGGCCTGGCTGCCGCGCACCGCCTGCGTCGCTTTGGCCACGCGGTCACCATCTACGAAAAGCGCGACGTCACCGGTGGCTTGAACACCACGGGCATCGCGTCCTACAAGATGAAAGCAGACCGATCGATCACAGAGGTCGACTGGGTGCTAGGCATCGGCGGCATCGACGTGCAGACGGGGGTCTCAATCCCCGACGACGTGACCTGGGCCGACCTCGAGGCCAAGCACGACGCGCTCTTCCTGGGCTTTGGCCTGGGACCCGACAGCCGTCTGGCGGGCGCCGATGGTTCCCTTGACGGGGTCGAGGGAGCGGTGGACTGGATCGAGCGCATGAAGCTGGGTCAGGTCGACTTGAGCGGCGTGCGCAATGCCGTGGTTCTGGGCGGCGGAAACACCGCGATGGACGTTCTGCGCGAGCTGCTGGGTCTTGGCGTCGAGAACGTCAAGATGGTCTACCGCGGCACCGAAGACCGCATGAGCGGCTACAAGCACGAGTGGACAGCCGCCAAGAACGAAGGCTCCAGGGTCGTCTGGCAGGCACAGCCCACCGGCTATGCGGGTGCCGGCGGCAAGGTCACCGGGGTTGAGTGCGTGCGGGTCGACGACAACAAGCAGCCCATTCCCGGCACCGAACACACCATTCCGGCCGACTTAGTGCTGGTGGCCATTGGCCAAGCCAAGCTCGGCAAGTTGGTCGAGGGCCTCGAGGGCATCGAGACCAAGTGGGGCCGCGTCGTCACCGACGACAACGGAGCCACCGGCCGTCCCGGTGTGTACGCCGGCGGCGACTGCCGAAATGGCGGCAAGGAAGTAGTCAATGGCGTCGCGGAGGGCCGTGACGCTGCCGTTGCAATCGATGAATACCTGATGGGGGGCAACTAAGATGCCGTCTCTGAAAACGAACTGCGGTGGCATCGAGTCGCCGAATCCCTTCTGGCTGGCTTCGGCTCCTCCTGCGAACAGCGGCGAGCAGGTCCAGCGCGCCTTTGATGCAGGTTGGGGCGGCGCCGTCTGGAAGACGCTCGGCACCCCCATTCAGAATGTGTCCAGCCGCTTTGGCGCCATCAACTGGAACGGCCGCAACGGTGTGGGCTTCAACAACATCGAGCTGATCACGGACCGGCCGCTCGAGGCCAACTTCCGCGAGATCTACGAGACCAAAAAGAAGTTCCCCAAGCACGCGGTCGTCGTCAGCCTGATGGTCGAGACCCGCGAAGAGTGGAAAGAGATCATCAAGCGCTCCGAAGACGCCGGCGCCGATGGCCTCGAGTTGAACTTCGGCTGTCCGCACGGCATGTGTGAGCGCGGCATGGGCTCCGCTGTTGGCCAAGAGCCACAGGTCAACGAGCGCATCACCGGCTGGGCAAAGGAGTTCTCGAACATTCCTGTGCTGGTCAAGCTGACCCCAAATGTCGGTGACATCCGCCCTCATGGCATGGCGGCACAGCGTGGTGGTGCCGACGGCGTCGCCCTCATCAACACCATCAAGAGCATCATCGGCGTCGACATCGACACCTTTGTGCCGCAGCCGGTCGTGGGCAACAAGAGCAGCAACGGTGGCTACTGTGGCGCTGCGGTTCGCCCGATTGCCCTGCACATGTGCGCGGCGTTGGCTCGTCACGACGAGTTCAACATCCCCATCAGTGGCATCGGCGGCATCACCAACTGGCGTGATGCGGTCGAGTTCATGTTGCTGGGCAGCAGCTCGGTTCAGGTCTGCACCGAGGTCATGCTCAAGGGCTACCGCATCGTCGAGGACATGAACGAGGGCCTCACGAACTACATGCGCAAGCACAACTTCGAGACCCTCGACGACTTCATCGGCAAGTCGATTTTTTATTATATTGAGTGGGGTGATCTGGACCTGAACTACGAGATCGTCGCCAAGATCAATCCCGACACATGCATCGGCTGCCAGGTCTGCTTGGTCGCGTGCCATGACGGCGCTCACCAGTGCATCCACCAGGACGAAGGCGGGTCTCGAGTACCCGTCGTCGACGAGGCCGAGTGCGTC
>CAYYHT010000964.1:0-2568 GCA_964471355.1 uncultured Enterobacteriaceae bacterium | reverse complement strand
TGCCTCACGGCCGGCTGCGGTGCAGCGGGTGGTTCGCTCAGGTCCGGCTCGGCACACCCGACCAGCATGGCAAGCAACGCGATCAGGGTGCTGTCCGAACCCGAACCGCATCGGCCACCACCACCGATCCAGGGGGAGCCCAGTGCGACAGGGCAACGAGATTCCAACCCGGGGTGAAGTCATAGACTCCCAGGCTGACCCAGGTGGCGTGGTGGGTGCGCTGGTCGACGGACACCGAGCCCACCGACACACCGTTGCTGTCGTACATCAAGTACGGAGCCTGGTCGCTGCGGTTGCTGCCGGCAGTCCAGCGCGCATCGACCTGCAGGGTCCCCGGCTGGTCGATGTAGAACCAGAACTCGAGCGGATCGGTCGCACTGTCTGTGTCGCGGTAGACGTAGTCCCCGCCGTAGAAACCAGGGGTCGAGGATGAGCTGGTCCAGCCCGACGAGAACTGCACCTCGGCGGCGGCATCGTTGAAGGCGTTGTCGCTGTCGATGGTGATGTCCACCGGGTCCGACGGATCGGTCGGGTCCGACGGATCGGTCGGGTCCGATGGATCGATCGGATCGGGTTCGACGGGCACTGCGGCACAGCCCGTGCTGGGGCGCACCCGCACAGCGTCGGCGATGACGACATCGCCGGGGTCGGTCCATCGGGACAGCGCCACGGCGTTCCAGCCCTCGGGGAACTGGTAGACGCCCAGGTTGTTCCACTGACCGCCCGACGAGCGCTGGTCGACCGTGACTGCGCCAAGCTCGGTGCCCGCACCATCCAGCATGACGAACGGAGCCGTTGCGGAACGGTCCGAGCCGGCGGACCACCACGCGTCGACCGCGTAGCAATCGGCGTCATCGATCTGGAATCGGAAGTACGCCGCATCAGAGCTGTCCCCGGTCGCCCGCCAGAAGTAGCCGGTGCTGTAGTAGCCACCGACATTCTGGCTCGAGCGCCAGTTGGCCGAGACCTCGATCTGGGCGCGCCCAGGCAGGTTCAGGCCGTTGTTGCTGTCGATGATGATGGTCGATCCACCGCCCGGAGCGGGGGTCGAGGGGTCACCGGTGTCCCCCGGATCAGGCGTCGTGGGAGGCGAGACGCCACCATCGCCACAGTGGGTGCCCACATCGGTCAGGTACTGGTCCCAGGGCCAGTTGGGCCCGGGGTCGACGCGGTTGTAGGGCTGCAGCTGTCCGTGTCCGACGATGTGGTACTTGTCCCGCGGAATTCCATGATTCTCGGTCACGTCGCACACCAGCCGTGCTGAGGCTTGCAGCAGGCCGTTGTGCCACGAGCTCTGGCTGGCGTGCCCGGCGTGCTCGATGCCGATGGTGAAGTTGTTGGAGCTGGAGTTGTTGCGCGCGCAGTCCGTGCCCGCGTTCAAGCTGCAGTCGTAGCGAGCGCCGATGTGCCAGGCCTTGCGGTCCTCTTTCACCAGCTGGCTCACGTCCGTTCCGGTGCTGTTGACGACGTAGTGGGCGCTGACCCCCGAGGAACCGTTGGTGAGCCAGCCCCAGCAGCCCGAATAGCTGCCCTCACAGGTGTGGATGATCACCATCGACGGGCCGCCAGCAGAGCCGCCGGGTCTCGAGCTGCTGTTCGGGGATGGGCGCCAGGTCACATAGTCGTGCTCTGCGTGGTCTCCGCCGTCTCGAGGCAGTGGGAAGTCCGGCGTGCCGGTCCAGGGTGCGGTGGTGAGGCCCTCGACGGTGATGCCCACAGCAAGACCCCGGTAGACCTCCTCGTGCACATACCAGGCCTGCGCATTCTCCTCGGACAAGTTGCTGTACCGCGCGACGACGGGAGCCCAATCGCCGAGAGCATCGCGTTCGATGCCCATCTCGGTCGCCCACAGGTCCAGCAATGCCGCGGCCGCCAAGATGTTCGCTCCGCGGTCGTGGCGAGCCTCGTCAAACCCGACCCCTGCCAACTCCGCAGCCTGCTCCAGCACCGAGTCCCGCAGCCCCATGACCCCCCAAGAGGCGACCTGCCCTTCAAACTCAGCGGTGCCGTCTGCGGGCTGCATGCCGGTCTCGGTCATCGCCACCGACACCAACAGGTCCGAGGGCACATCGAAGGTCTCTGCGGCGACATCGAATGGTCCCCGCAGGGAGTCATCGATCTCGGCCTGGGAAGGCACATAGGGGGTGTAGCAAGCGGGAACAGCGGCCAGGGACAGCGCTAGAAGGACGGCAACGGAGCGGTGCATAGAAACCTCGCGGAGGATTCGCTGCTTGTGCGAGCACCGTGCCAATTCGGACGGCCAGAAACGCGCCTTTGCCCGTCTTGGTGCGGCATCGTTGCCGCAGCGTGGGTCACCGACCGACGTCCTAGTCCTCGAACTTGTCGAAGCGAATCAGCGTCGGGTCCGTGTGGAAGCCCCCGTCGTCGTAGTCCTCGTCGTCGGCATCATCGTCTTCGGACTTTGGCGAGACGTCCGGACCCAGAATCGCCGGCTGCGGCCCCTTGGGCTCGGCACCCTCGACCGGCTTGTCGGGCACCGCCGGCGCAGGCAGCGGCTCTGCAGGCGTGGGGGGCGCCGCACCCCGCTTGGTGAGGAAGAAGCCAGCG
>CAYYHT010000963.1:0-2574 GCA_964471355.1 uncultured Enterobacteriaceae bacterium | reverse complement strand
GGTCTTGAGGCTGTCGCGCAGGTCGGGCAGCTTGCCGTGGATGATCGCGGCTGCGGCTTCGAAGTCGCCCGTGCGCTGGGCCTTGTCGCCCTCAAACTGCAGCTCATCCATCTCGTCGCGAATGTCGGCGATGGCGTTGAGGATCTCTTTTTCACGCTCCCACTGCGCGAGCAGGACGTCGAGCTTCTCTTGTTCGAGGCTGATGAGCTTTTGGATGTCGCCCTGGCGCTCTTTGGCGACGGCGTCGTCATCGCGACTGATGCTGGCGTATTCGACCTGGTAGCCCGTGATCTTGCGCTCCATGACGTCGATCTCGGTGGGCTTGCTCTCGATCTCGATCTTGATGCGGCTGGCCGCCTCGTCGATCAGGTCGATGGCCTTGTCGGGCAACATGCGCTCGGAGATGTAGCGAGCAGAAAGCGTTGCAGCAGCCACGACAGCGTCATCGCGGATCTCGATGCCGTGGTGAGCCTCGTACTTCTCTTTGATGCCGCGAAGGATGGCGATGGTCTGATCGACAGAGGGCTCGGCCACATAGACGGGCTGGAAGCGCCGCTCGAGGGCCTTGTCCTTTTCGACGTGCTTGCGGTATTCGTCGAGGGTGGTGGCACCGATGCAGCGAAGCTCGCCACGAGCCAGTGCCGGCTTGAGCATGTTGCCGGCGTCCATGCCGCCTTCGGATTTTCCGGCACCCACCAAGGTGTGCAGCTCGTCCATGAACAGGATGATCTCGCCCTGGGCGTTCTCGATCTCGCTCAGCACGGACTTCATGCGCTCTTCGAACTCGCCCTTGAACTTGGCGCCGGCCAACATCGCAGGCAGGTCAAAGGACAGCAGCTTTTTGCCCTGCAGGCTCTCGGGGACGTCGTCGTTCGCGATTCGCTGGGCGATGGCCTCGACGACCGCCGTCTTGCCGACGCCGGCCTCGCCGATGAGCACGGGGTTGTTCTTGCGGCGGCGGGCCAGCACCTGAAGGCAGCGACGAATCTCTTCGTCTCGGCCGACGACGGGGTCCATCTCGCCATTGGCTGCGGCCTCGGTCAGGTCGCGGGTGTAGCGCTCTAGGGCCTCGTACTGATCCTCGGCGTCTTCGCCGGTGACCCGCTTGCCCTTGCGCACGTCGTCGATGCCCGCTTCGATGCGCTCGACGCTGCAGCCAAAGTCCTTGAGCAACTCTTGGGCCTTGCTGCGCCCGTGAGCAATGGCCAGCAACATGATGTCTTCGGCGATGTGCGTGTCATTGCGGGCGTTGGCGAGGTCCTCGGCCTTTTTTAGGACCGCCTCGGCATCGCGCGAGAACCGCGCTTTGGTGCCACCGCTGACCTTCGAGAAACCATCGACCAGTGTTGCGGCGGCGCCCATGATCTCGTCGATCTCGACGTGGAGCTTCTTGAGCACGCGGTTCGCCGCACTCTGCTTCTCGTTGAGCATGTTCATCAGGAAGTGTGCCGGATTGATCTCCGGGTTTTCCATGCGGCCCGCGAGTCGCTGGGACTCGGCGAGCATTGCTTGGGTGGTCTTAGTGAACTTCTCGAATGATTTGGCCATGCGCTGCCTCAAGGGACGACGAGGTCGGCTCGTCGGGACGGAGGAGTATCGATCCCTGGGCAGTCCACTGCAAGCCCGGCGGCGGTTGTTCCGCCTCTATGGGATTGGAGTCGCGACCAGAGGCCAGAACCAAGGGACCAGTGCCAGCGCAACGGCGAGGCAAAGGGCGTTGAGCGGCAGGCCGACCTTGGTGAAGTCGGTGTATTTGTAGCCGCCTGGACCATATACGAGAAGGTTGGCGTATGACATCGGAGTACTGAATACGGCGCTCGCTGCCAAGGCGACGACGATCGCGAAGGGGCGCGGATCGAGGCCCGATGCGGTGGCTGCGAAAATCGCGACGGGAAAGACCAGTGCGGCCGCCGCGGCATTGCTGATGAACGATGCAAACAGCCAGGTGAGGACGTAGATGCCGGCCAGCACCGCGTGGGGACCGAGCGGCTGCAGAACACGCACCAGCCCCTCGGCGATAAACGCCGCCGCCCCGGATTTGTCGAGTGCGTGAGCGAGGCCAAAGGCGGAGCCGATCAACACCAGCACCCCCCAGTTCACGGCCTCGCGGGCGACCCGTGGGGTGATGCAGCGCGCTCCAAGCAGCATCACGAGCGCGGCCATTGCAGCGACCAGCATCTCGACGCCGGCGACCGAGGGCAGCAGGACGAGTGCGGCGACGGTGGCCATGGCGATGTTCGCCTGCCTGTAGCGCGGAGGCGGCTCAGCTTGGGCGACCGTGGCGACCAAATAGAAGTGCGGGCTGTCGCGCCATGCGTCGACAAAGCCGGCGGCGGCAGCGAGCATCAGCGTGTCCCCAGGCTCTAGGCGGATGTCGCCGATCTTGCCCTCGATGCGTTGTCCAGAGCGATGCACGGCCAAAATGGCGGCGTCGAAGCGGCGGCGGAACTCGGCGTCGCGCACCGTGTGCCCGACCAGCGGCGAGTTGTGGCTGACGACCACTTCGACCAAGGGACGCTCCTCGTCGGTGTCGAGATCGGGATCGTCGACCGGAGTCAGGCCTGGGTATTTCCG
>CAYYHT010000962.1:0-2579 GCA_964471355.1 uncultured Enterobacteriaceae bacterium | reverse complement strand
TGGTACGAGCTCTCGACACGCTGGATTCCGAGGGGTTCACCGGCGTCGACGCCCATGAAGACGAAGTTCTCGGCAAGCAGCCACTTGAGGAACTGCGCCGTCTCGCGCAGGGTCTCGGTCTGGTCCGGCTGGCGGTCTGCCAGGACTTCGAGCTTCTCGATGTAGCGCTCGACAGCTCGAGTCATCGGCTTGAAGTCCTCGACCACGGCCTGAGCGATCTTCAGATTGGTGGCCAGAATCTGTGTCGACTCGTCGAGAGTCTCGAGCACGGACCCGCCGTCGGCCTCAACGAGCACCAACGACTCGCGCTTGGCTCCCTCTCCGCCAATGCCGATCAGCCTTCCTTCGGCGTCGCGCCGTGCCTCGAAGGTCAGGTTGAAGCCGCCCCAATAGTCGGCTCCATACTTCTTGAGGAACAACCGGATCGTATCGACAATGAACGGCTGGTCATCCATGCTGCACAGGACCATGAGCGATTTGCCCTGGCCCTTTCGCAGCTCGACCCGTGCTCCCGCTGGCTCGCGCTCGAGCGCATGAGCAAAGGCGAGCTCAAGGTATTGCAAGACCTGCTTGGCGGGATGCTGTGCCAAGAAAGGGCCGCGAATACGCGCCAGGGTTTCCTCAACAAAGGCGCGAAAGAGCAGAACGTGCGAATCGGACAGCCCTCCTTGCCACCCTTTGAGGCTTGTGTGGATCTGCTTCCGGGTATTGTTCGCTGCTGACGCGACCGACATCGGTTTCCCCCGCCGTCTGCCGAAGTGTACCGCTTGGTAGCAAGAGAGAGTGGGAAGCCGCAACTGAGGTGCTATTCAGCGGTTAGGGACCCCGCTCGGAGGACGCAAATGCGCCTGTTCTGGATTGCCGCCTTTTCGGCCCTTGCTACCGCCTGTACGAGCACAGAGACAGATGAGACGGACGAGCCCATCATCTGCGAGCCCGACGGCACGTACGATATCGAGGTCACCGGCAAGGTCGAGGACGCTACCGGAGCGGCGGTCGCCGGGGCCGACGTCGCGCTCAAGGATTACTACAACGCCGGGGCTTCACTTGGTTCGGCCACCACCAACGCGACCGGAATCTTCGTGCTCGACGCGGTGGGCGTCACCGACATTCCGAACTGCTGGGGCACCGTCCTGCAATACGACCTCGAGGCCAGCGAAGGCGGGCGCACGGGCGTCAAGCAGATCAACAGCAACCTGCACAGCGCCATCACCGACGCGTCGCTCAACACTGACGTGACGTCCTTCCCGGTCGTTATCGAATAGTGGGCCGGGCAGGGCCTAAACAACCGGTATACTGAAGCTTATCGCCCCGTGATGGAGCTTCCATGCGCCCCCTCCTCCTCGCCCTCACTGCCACGGCATTGCTCGCTTCACCCGATGCGCAGGCGCAGTACTTCTTCGACGACTTCGAGGACGGCAGCCTAGCCCCGTGGTTCACCTACCACGGCTCCAACACGGTCAGCGCGGGCAAGCTCTACGGCACCGGCTACTCGGCGCACGTGTCTCCGAGCGCCTTGGTCCAGAGCGGCACAGGCGCCTCGGACCACATCATCTTGCACGGCAATGTGATGTTTACTGCGGGCGGAGGCGGCTTCACGCTCAAGCGGAATGGCGGCGACTGGTGCGGCTTCTTCATCTGGTCGCAGAGCACCATCTACCTGTCGTCGGACAACACCCTCGAGGCCAACAGTGGCACCACCTCGATGCCACACAGCCAGTGGCACTTGCTCGAAGCGGAGCTCGAGGGCACCTCGCTGAAGATCAGCCTCAATGGAAGCCAGGTCTGGAGCGGCACACACCCAAACTGCAACTTCACTGGCAACGGCGAGGTCGGCACCCTGCACCACGTCGGCGGCGCAGGTCAGTGGAAGGACTTCTGGGTCGATTCGGCCGGAGCTGACCTCGATGGCGATGGCTACTGCGACGGCAGCCTGTGCATCGATCCTAGCGACACCCCCGGTGACTGCGACGACAGCACTGGCAGCACCTTCCCCGGCGCCACCGATGCCTGCGACGGCGTCGACAATGACTGCGACACCATCGTCGACAACGGCTTCCCCAACTTCGACGGTGATGGCGACGCCGACTGCGTCGACACCGACGATGACAACGACGGCGATCCGGACGTCGACGACTGCAATGACTTCGACGCCACCGTGTTCAACGGCGCCACCGAGAGCTGCGACACCATCGACAGCAACTGCGACGGCAGCTTGGTGGACAGCTTCGTCGACACCGACTCGGACACGGCTCCGGACTGCATCGACAACGATGACGACAACGACACCTGGGACGACGGCCTGGACTGCAATCCGACCGACGACACCGTCTATCCAGACGCGGACGAGATCTGCGACACCATCGACAGCGACTGCGACGGCGATCTGGTCGATGGCTTCCCCAACTCAGACGGCGACGCGCTGCCGGACTGCATCGAAGACGATGATGACAACGACGGCCTGTCCGACGCCATCGACAACTGCCCGCTCGTGCCCAACCCCGACCAGGACGACAACGAGAACGACGGCATCGGCGACCTCTGCGACGACGACGACGACAATGACCTGGTCGTCGACC
>CAYYHT010000961.1:0-2581 GCA_964471355.1 uncultured Enterobacteriaceae bacterium | reverse complement strand
CCGGGTTTGCAGGCAACCAACTCGACATCGGAGACGTGGACGGAGACGGCATCTTGGACCTGATCGTGGCCGACAACTTCCACTTTCCCGGCTCTGGAGAGCTGAACCTGTTCTGCGGCCCAAACTGGCAGACCTGCTGGACCGAGGGCGGCGGCCGAGGCTGGTCCGTGGTCAGCCTGCACGACGTCGACGACGACGGCGATCTGGATCTAACGACCGGGGAATGGTGGGGTCCGCTGCGCATCTTCGAGACCATCGATGGGCTCCCTTCAGAGGAAATCTGGACCAGCGAGGTCGACTTGGTCGCCGAGACGGCCGCTTGGCGGGACATCGACGGCGACGGTCGGACCGACCTGGCGGTGTCGAACTGGGAGCCCGAGGCGGGCAGCTACATCTTTGCTCCATGAAGGATTTGGTCACCCCATGACAAGAGCGTGTGAAGGCCGGAACCTCGCCGCGCGCGCGTGTGTCGATCAATCGGTCACCCCGGAGACTCCCTTGCGCATCCTGGTCCCCACCTTGGTTCTCGCTGCCCTTTTGGGATGCTCAGACAAACCCGCAGCCCAGCTGTCTTGGGATTTTCAGCCCCACCTGACCTCGGGAGAAGTCCGGGTGCTGCCGGTGCTCGATCTGACCGACGGACTCGATGTCCGCTACGACAGCTATGTCACCGAGCACGTCCCCAGGTGGCGCGTCGTGTTGCGGCAGCAGCGCATCGAGGAGGCCGCAACCGTGCCCGCCGAGGTGACACGAGCCCTGCCCGGAGCCCTGAACGCCGAGCTGCGAGACAGCTGGGACGGTCGGTTCCGAACCGGTCGCTACCCGGTCGGATCCCGCGATCGACTGGCCACCAGCCTGCGCAGCGAACACCGGGTCGACGATGCGCTCAGCGACGTCGCCCGCCGCGCCGAGGGCGATGCGGTCCTTCTCACCTGGGTCGAAGAGCTGGACACAGAGCCACTGACGACCCTTGGCTTCCCCGGCGATCTGATCGAGACCGTCGCGGGACCGGTCTATGTCGACCTGGTCCAAGAGCATCACCGCGTGTGGGCCACCGTCGGTGTGGCCCTCGTCGACCATAACGGCGAAGTGGTCATGCGCCTGACGCGCGACGTCGAGTCAGTCATCAGCCTGCGTGTCGATGCCCCACACGCCGCTCGAGCGATGGCCGCCGAGATCGCCCACGACATGGTGCTGGTCTGGCCAGACGCACGCCGCCTTGCTCCATACGAGGTCGCTTCGCGCTGAAGCTCATTGGGTTACGCAGCGGGCCCGAGAGAGGTCACCTGTGATTCGCTGGTCCATTCCTGTTCTGTTCCTCGCCATGACCGCATGCGGAGGCTCCGACGCGCCGCCGGTCGAGCCCGAGCCAACCGTCGAACCCGCTCCGCCGGCCCCTGCTCCCGCTCCAGCTCCCGACGCCGACAAGGCTGGCGCCGCCAAGGTGTTCTTCATCGAGCCCGCAGACGGCGCGACCCTCAACTCCCCCTTCCACGTGAAGATGGGCGTCGAGGGCATGACCATCGAGCCCGCCGGTGAGATCAAAGAGGGGCACGGTCACCACCACATCCTGATCAACGCCGAAGGAATCGCGAAAGACACCGTTGTTCCGAAAGACGAGACCCACATCCACTACGGAGACGGCTCGACCGAGACCGACCTGACTCTCGAGCCCGGCGCCTACACGCTGACCCTTCAGCTGGCCAACGGCGCCCATTCGTCGTACGGCCCCGACTTGGCTTCGACCATCAAGATCACGGTCGAATAGCCATGTGGCTCACCGTCCTCCTGATCACCGGTTCTGCCAGCGCCCGGGACTGGTCCTGCCACGACTACAGCGGCACTGACTTCCGCACAGCGATGGATGACGTCGACGCCCACCTGCAGGCCTTCGACGGCGCCCAGGCCACGCGGCGGGTCGCCCAGACGACCAAAGACCTGCGCTGCATGCAAGAGCTGGTTCGCAGCGACGACCTGGCTCGCTTCGCCGTGCAGGCCTCATTGCTGGGCTTCTTTGAACAGGACGAGGTCCAAGCGACTCGCTGGGCCAATCTGGCCAAAGTGTCGCGCGATCCAGCTCCTTGGCCCACCGACTTCGGCTCTGACCACCCGTACCGCGACCTCGTCGACAACGCCGAGCTGATCTTGGGCAACGAGGACGGTGTGGTGCTGTGGCCCAAGAAGGGCGCGCTGTTCATGGACGGCAAGCCACTCGTCAGCGAAACCGCCGCGGTTGAGGTGCCCCACTTGGTGCAAGAGACCGACAAGAAGGGCGAGGTGATCGACGCGTGGTGGCAGGACGGCATGGCCTTCCGCGACTCGATCATCGTGTCTAAGGGCGAGCCACCCCAGCCCCCTCGCTGGTACGCCGGCTGGATCGACGACGCTCCACCAGCCATCGGACCTCAACCGCTGTTCGACGAGCCGGTGGCCGTCGCCGATGCCGATCTGCCAGACGAGCCCCCGCCGCCCGAAGCCCCCCCACCGGCGGCCGAAGAACCACCACCGGCCGAAGAACCGCCACCAGGCGGCACGAAGCTCGACCGGCCTCCCAAGGAAAAGCCCCCCAAGGACCCGCCAA
>CAYYHT010000960.1:0-2582 GCA_964471355.1 uncultured Enterobacteriaceae bacterium | reverse complement strand
ATGGACGCGTCGACCAGCATCAACGACCAGCTGCAGCAGCCCGCCGGCATCACCGACACGCTCGGTGTGACCGACATGGAAGAGTACGTCGCTCTGAACCTGCCCAGCAACGTCATGGGCGCGTTTGACGAGCTGCAGCAGCCAGGCTTCTCGGGCAACCTCAAGCAGGGCACCGACGACGTCACCGCCGGCACATCGAAGCGGGACTCCGACCGCGACGCCGAGCTGGCCAAGGCCGAAGCCGAACAGAACAAGCAGATCGCCGACGCCCACAGCAAGCAGACCGCCAAGGTCACCGAGCAGAAGAAGCTCATCAACGACGAGCGCGCCTCGACCATGGCCAAGCAGCAGGCCGGCGTCGCCGACGTCCAGGGCCAGCTCGACGCCGAGCGCAAGACCCAGCTCGCCGACATCGACTCCCGCGTCAAGGCCGACGAGGCCCGCATCAAGGCCGAATACAGCAAGGCCGATCAGTCCGCCAAGAAAGAGGTCACCAAGGGCGAGCAGAAGGCCGAGGCCGAAAAACGCAAAGCCGAAAAAGAGGCCGAGAACAAGTCCTGGTGGGACAAAGCCTGTGACTTTGTCGGTGACTGCATCGCAGCCCTCGGCTCGCTCATCGGCGACATCTTCTCGGCGGTCCGCGACGCTGTGGGCGCCATCCTCGATGCGGTCAAGACCCTGGCCAACAGCATCATCGACGCCGCTGTCTCGTTCGTCAACGCGGCGATAAAGTTCTATGGAGAGCTAGCGAAAGGGCTCATACAAGGCTTACTTGGCGGACTATTCCCCGAGCTGGCCGCAGCACTCTGCGAGTTCGTGGATTCGGCAGTCACCGCCGCATGTGAGGCCGTCACCGCCATTGGCGAGACCCTCAAAGAGGGCATCGCCGCACTGTGCGACGCGCTCGAGGCCGCACTCAACACCATCCTCTCCATCTACGAAGCGGTCCTGCAGACGGCCCTGGCATTCGCCAACGCAGTCATCACAGGGGACTGGAAGGCCTTCCTCATGGCTGCGCTCACCGCAGCCCTCAAGATTGCCGGCATCAGCGAAGACGAGTTCTACGGCTTTGTCGGTCGTGCCGAAGACACCATCGACATCATCGTCAACGACCCGGGCGGCTTCCTCTCGAACTGCATCGACGCTCTGTCGACCGGCTTCGGCCAGTTCAGCGACAACTTCCTGGACCACCTGCAGGTCGGCTTCATCGACTGGATGACCGGCCAAGCCGGCGACGCCGGCATCACCATGCCCGACGAGCTGAACTTCGCGGGCATCTTCGACATCGCCTGCCAGGTCATGGGCCTGACCTACGACAACCTGCGCGAGAAAGCCGTCGAGCACCTGGGCGAAGACGCCGTCGACGGCCTCGAGTTTGTCTGGGGCTTCATCGAGAGCGCCATCGAGGGTGGACTCGACGGACTGTGGGAGCACGTCCAGGACTACATGGGCGATATCTATGAGATGGTCATCGGAGCCATCCAAGACTGGCTCATGGAGAAGATCATCGTCGCGGCGGTGACCAAGCTGGCATCGATGTTCAGCCCGGTCGGCGCCATCGTTCAGGCGATCATGACCGCCTGGAATATGTACTGCTTCATCCGCGACCAGATCCAGCGGGTGTGGGGCGTTGTGACCGCCGTCATAGACGGCATCGGAGACATCGCCAGAGGACAGATAGGCAACGCGGCCAACATGGTCGAAGGGGCCCTCGCAGATCTGGTCCCCGTCGCGATCGATCTGTTGGCACGACTGCTCGGCATCGGCGGCATCGGCGCCAAGGTCAAGGAGATCATCGGCGGCATCCAGGAACAGGTCAGCAACGCCATCGACTCGATGATCGAGAAGGTGAAGGGCATGTTCTCGGGCGGCTCTGGCGGCAAGGACAAAGAAGCCGACGCCAACGAAGACGCATCGGACGCAACCGAAGGCAGCGGCGAGTCCGCGGCAGCCGAGCAAGAGGACACCACCGCGCCCAAGCTCAGCGGCACCTGGAGCACCCCTGGCAGCATGATGTACAGCGGCGGCGAAGGCCAGATGGCCAACCTGACCGCACAGGGCACCTACAGCACCACGGTCGACAGCCAAGAGAAGCTCGACCAGGGCTTCAAGAACGGCGAGAACTGGAACAACGCCGGCCTTCAGAGCCACCTCAAGGGCGAAGCCGCCAGCGCGGCCACCGCATCG
Source organism: uncultured Enterobacteriaceae bacterium (assembly GCA_964471355.1). GTDB lineage: Bacteria > Myxococcota_A > UBA796 > UBA796 > CAYYHT01. Next base: position 395 of record CAYYHT010000960.1, on the reverse strand, counting down.
ATTGCCAATGCAGGAAAGCCCGTCGTCGACGTCGTCAGCGCCGGCTCCTACAGCGCACTCGCCGGAACCGCCAAGGGCACGATGACCGGACGGGTTGGCGCCAGCGGCCTGTCGGCCAAGGACCTGACCATCACCAAGATCGACGCGGGCGACGAGTTCAACCAAGCCGTCGACGATGCCGCAGCCATGAGCGTCATGGGCGACGGCGAGGTCGGACACAACGTCGGCTTCACCGCCGAGGGCGAGAGCCACAACCTGTACATCCAGGTGAACAGCGGCGGCGGAACGGTCATGTTGGCCAGCACGCCCACCCCACTCAAGGACCGCCTGGCCACATGGGCCGTCGAAGCCAAGGAGCTTCCCGACCCCGCCCAGGGCTTGGCCAAGAAGCACCT
>CAYYHT010000959.1:0-2584 GCA_964471355.1 uncultured Enterobacteriaceae bacterium | reverse complement strand
GCAGCACTCACAGGCCATGCCTGACCAGAACAGCGGCCAGTGGCTCGCGGACTTCATCAACGCCACAGCGGCTCGGACTCGACAGTTTCGCGACGAAGAGCAGCTGGCCAGAGAGGTCATTGAGGAGCAGGCAGCAGGCCTCAAACGTCGGCAAGGCAAAAGGGAGCGCGAATAGCCCCCTATGGCACCTCGGCGACGACGCCTCCGCTCTCGACCCCGTACATGCTGACTGCGGCGGTGGCCCAGCTTCCGGCCGCCAAGCGCACTGTCGATTCCGAGCCAGGCACGATGCGGTCGATGACCCAGGCGTCGCCGTCGGCGCGGTAGACACTCCAGGCGCGCAGGGGGGCGCTGTCTTGGTGCTCGAGGGTGGCAACGCCCGCTTCGAGGGTGACCTTGGGGGCAGCGACTGTCTTGCCAGCAGCGGTGGACAGCGCGGGAGTCAGCGCCGGCGTCGCGTACAGGTCGTCCCGGAAGGCCGCGACGATGCTGTCCCTGTCCTCCATTAGCGGTCCGATGTTGTACCAGATATTCCCTTGCGATCCGCTGTCAGCGCGGGCTCGCGACAGAGCGACCTCGATCTTATATTCCTCGACAGTCCACTTGGACGCCGACCCCAGCTCGGCCAGGTTGTTGCCCGCAAAGATGTAGCGTCCGCCACTGGTGTGGTCTGCCCACCAGCCAATCAGCGGCTCGTAGGCCTGGTTGGTCTGTGTCGATGGCCAGTACAGCTGCGGCGCCAGGTAGTCGACCCAGCCCTCGTCCATCCACTTCTGAGTGTCGGCATAGAGGCTGTCGTATTGGTTGAATCCAGTGATTCCATCGGGCTTATCGGGAGCCGGGATACCGAAGGGCGAGACGCCGAAGCGCACGTGGTCCTTCTCGGCGGCAATGGCGGCACTGACCTCTTGGATCGCCGTGTTGACGCTGTTTCGGCGCCAGTCTGCACGCGACAGCGTGCCGCCAGAGGCCTGGTAGGCGGCCCAGGTCGTGTCATCGGGGAAGTCCGTGCCCGCGACTGGGTAGGGATAGAAGTAGTCGTCGAAGTGGATGCCATCGATGTCGTAGCGCTTGCTCAGATCGGCACAGACGGCGACGAGTCGCTCGCGAACGACCGGTGCGCCCGGATCCATCCACTTGTAGCTGCCGTAGTTGTGCACGTGCTCGGGGTACTCGGCGGCCACGTGGGGAGCGACCTGGCTGCTGCTGGCGGCCTTGGCCCGGTAGGGGTTGAGCCAGGCATGGACCTCGATGTTTCGCGCGTGGGCCTCGGTGATCAGCACAGCAAGAGGATCGTAGCCTGGGTCTTGGCCCTGGGTGCCGGTCAGCACATTGCTCCACGGCTCTAGATCGGACTGGTAGAGCGCGTCGCCCTCGGGGCGAACCTGGAAGAACACCGCGTTCATGCCCGCTTCGTCCAAGCGGTCCACCATGGCGACCAGCTCGGCTTGCTGGGTCGCCGCATCTGTGCTGCTGGAGCTGGGAAAGTTGATGTTCCAGACGGTGGCGACCCAGGCTCCGCGCAGCTCGCGGGTGTGTGAGACCTGCACCGTGCCGGGCTCGACAGGGACCGTGTCTTCGGTGTCTTCGGGGGCCTGGCGCACAGTGCCGTCGCCGCCAGAGGTGCATGCGAGGGGGATCAGCAGAAGAAGCATGGAAGGACCGTACCGCAGGAGTGGAGTGGGGGGAGCTCAGCTCGCTCTAAGGCGGAGCGGCATCGAGGATCAGGGGCAGCGGGGTGGAGTCGGCTCGAAGATCGGGGTTTGGCATCGTACTGGACGTTGGACAGGCGGAAAGGGCGGTTGGTTCGTAGCGATTGTGCCAGCGACGCGGAGGGACTGATCTTGAGGGGTGCTCCGACCGCCGTCCCCTGATCTTCAAGCCGACTCCACCCCCTGTGTTCGGCAAGTGACAGCCGGACGCCGCCACCCCAACGGGCAAACCGTCACTATGCGCTGGCACAGAAGCTGCTTGATGTCCGCGCATGCACCACTTCGCCATTCGAGCCCAGCGCCACACCTTCCTCTTTCGCACTTGGGCCGAGGCCAACGCGTTGTGGACCGCCCTGGGCTCCCGCGTCACGGGTCTTGCATCCATGTGCATCATGCCCGACCACGTCCATGTGCTCACTCATCGCAACGCGGCGCCAGAACTACATCGAGCGATGCGAGCCTACGCACGCTGGCGCAACCATCACCGCGATGAGTTCGGTCCGGTGTGGCAGGCGCTGCCCGAACCCACGCGTCCCAGCGGCCGCCAGAAGCAACGCCGAGACGAACGCTACATCCACCTCAATCCCTGTCGCGCCAGATTCGAGACCTGCCCGCTGGCCTGGCCATTCAGTACCCATCGAGATGCGGTCGGCATGACCATCCATCCGGTTCGACCTGTGTTCTCCAATCCGCGCTCCGCCCACGCCTACATCTCGGGCGATCCCACCGCCAACGTAAGCGGAACCCCGCTGCCAGCGATCCGCGGGGGCTTCAGGACAGACGAAGCATCGCTGCCCGCCCTTGCCGATGCGGTCAGCGCCGTGACTCGCACCCCAATGCAGCTGCTGCGGCAGCGCGGCCCGGCCCGCACG
>CAYYHT010000958.1:0-2596 GCA_964471355.1 uncultured Enterobacteriaceae bacterium | reverse complement strand
CACGCCGTTTGACCCCAACGGAGAGTACGTGCATCTGGTGGGGGCCCTTGGCTATGCGCCGAGAGCGGGTGCATTCAACGTGCCCTTCCATGTGATCTTCATTCCCGACACCAACGGCTACTGGAAATTTGGCACGACCATCGGAGTGAACTGGAAATAGGGCGCAGGCGCGGCGCTATCGGACCGAGGCAAACGAGCTTGGGTGATGGCACCGCCGACGTGGTAGATTTTGCCCGAGGATGCGCATGGGCCCAGGGTCGGTGGTCGACAACCGGTACGAGATCATCGAGAGCGTCGGATCCGGCTCTGCCGCAGAGGTGTATTCGGCGACAGACAAGACCAGCGGCGAGCAGGTGGCCATCAAGGTCCAGAACAAGAAGGGCGCTCGCAATCGACGCCTGCAAGAGCGCTTCCTTCGGGAAGCTCGAACCATGATGACCCTCGATCATCCGAACCTGCTCAAGGTGCTGGACGTGGGCGTGATGGAGGGCAGCCGCTTCTTCTTGGTCATGCCGCTGGTGCGCGGCGGGACGCTGCTGTCGCGCATGCGCGCTCGCGAGTTCCCCACCCACCTGCAAGGACTTGGGGTGGTGATTCAGCTGCTTGCAGGACTCTCGGTGGTGCACGACATCGGCGTCGTTCACCGCGACGTCAAGCTCGGCAACGTCCTGGTTCCGTCATGGGGACGGGTCATGCTTGGCGACTTCGGCATTGCCCGCATGTCGTCCGCGCCGCCGCTCACGATGGCGGACACGCAGCTGGGTTCCGATGGCTACATGTCGCCCGAGCAGATGGACGACTCCCGCAGTGTCGGACCCGAGACCGACATCTTCGCGCTGGGCGTGGTGCTGTTTCAGCTGATGGCGCGTCGGGCCGCGCCGGACCTCACCCTCGCTGACCGCGAACCCCAGCTGTTGCTGCCTGTGCCCAGGGCGGTGCGTCCTGTGGTGCGCAAAGCCACTCGCTACGACTTGGCGGACAGGTATGAATGCGCTCGCGACATGGCGGTCGACATCGGTGCGGTGGCTGATGGCCTGCTGACGGCGACGGGCCGAAAGGCGATCGGTCCGATCTGGCTCGGGCACTTTGACGCCCATCGCTCTGAGTCGTCGTCTACTTCGTGACGGTGACGAAGGTGTCTCCCTCGAGCCACCCTTTGACGGACTCGTCCGACAGCACATCACCCACGACTCGGTAGTCCGAGACAAATGCGTCGGAGGTGGCAGCAGCCTCACAGCGCATGCCCCCATTGGGGTCTGAATGGCACATCTGAACGTCGTCGTCCTGCACCACAAGAAAGCCGACGTGGAAGTCGAGACCAATGATGTACAGCCCATCGCCCATCGCCTGGACTTGGTCGGCCACGTACTGGCGGCTCTTGCCCCGGTACCGGTACACCTGCCGGGATGGCGTCATGGTCAGAATGATGTGCTCCGACGCCTGCTGGGCCAGCTTGGTTCGGTCTACCGCGAAGCCGACATCTCGCAGAATGACCGAGACGAAGTAGCCGCAGGCCACATCGCCACTTTTCGGGTACTCGGCCGTCCCGTAGAACGCCCACGAGGTGCCCGTCCACGCCGGAAAGAGTTGCTCGTTGATCTGGGCGATGAGTGTGGCCCTGGCCTCGCGGACGATGCCCCCTCGCTGTGCATCGGTGGCCGTTCCCCACTGCGATTGCAGGTCCGCCCGCGTCGATGTCATCTCGTCGAGCAGCGCGTCGTAGACGGCGGCTTGTGCCGGTGGCGGCGGAACTGGTGCGGGAGCGGACTCAACCGGCGCTGGAGTACACGCGAGCCAAGCAACAAAGAGGGACAGCATGATCAGCTCGACCGCCCGTCGTCGCCGTCGGTTCCGCGCTGCACAGCATCTGCACGCCGGTTTACCGACTGATTACTCGCGGGTCTCCCAGGACCCCACGAATTCTTCAGGAACAATCAGCGGAAGGGCTCGTTTGTCGACCTTGAGTCGGAAGTGCTGCCCGGACACCCACTGCTCACCATCGACCTGAGAGCGCACGTTCTCGTTGCCAGGCCGGTTCATGTGCAGCTCGAGCTGTGCGATCTGCCTCATGCCTTCGCGTGCCAGGGGCAGAATGCCGAGGTCCTTCTCGATGGCGACCAGTGGCTTGAGCGCGCGAACGACAGAGAGAACCGCGTCGCGTCGTCCATGCACCGGAATCAGCTCGAACAGGCCGTCATCGGGCTCTGCGAACCGGTCCAGAACGAAGAGGCCCCCGTACATTGCCGTTGCGTTGACCAGCAGGTCGGTCAGGCCCGCGAGCTCGATCTTCTCTCCGTCTGCGACCAAGCTGACTTCGAACTTGGTGGGCTCGATCCACGAGGCGATGTAGCGGTCAAACGCCGCTCCGGCGTAGACGGCGTAGTCTCGGTAGAAGAAATTCACCCAGGGCACGTGCTCAACGGCTTCGCGCTCGGCGTTGCGGACCGCGAGGATGTCCGGCTGCATTCCCCAGCCCACGGAGTGGAAGACATGCTCCCGCGCATCGACCTGTCCGTCGTCGTCGATGCGCTCGACGATGCCAACATCGATGGGGCGCACAAAGTCCTTCTCGATGACGTCGAGGTTGAAGGGCAGC
>CAYYHT010000957.1:0-2627 GCA_964471355.1 uncultured Enterobacteriaceae bacterium | reverse complement strand
TCGAATGAACCGACCCCGATCGTTGTCGCCATTCACGGGGGCGGGTTCAAGGGCGGCGACAAGTCGAAGTATCACGGTTGCTCGGAACTCCAAGCATGCCTCAAAAAAGGGGTGTCATTCGCGTCGATCGGGGCAACTTGCCCCCGTCCAAGGCCGAGTTCGCCACCGAAAAGGACCTGAATACCCTCGAAGACGCCATTGCTGGGGTCGACGTCTTTGTCGGCTTGTCGGTGGCCAATGTGGTGTCGACCGAGATGGTGAAGTCCATGTCTGACCGCCCCATCATCTTTGCGATGGCCAATCCAGACCCTGAGATTCCATACGCGCTGGCCCGAGAAGCGCGCCCAGACGCCATCATCGCGACCGGGCGCTCCGACCATCCCAACCAGGTGAACAACGTACTGGGCTTTCCGTTCGTGTTCCGGGGGGCTCTCGATGCGCGGGCGCGCAAGATCACCGAAGAGATGAAGGTCGCGGCCACGCGGGCACTTGCGGCCTTGGCGCGCGAAGACGTTCCAGACTCAGTGCTCAAGGCCTACAGCGCCTCACAGATGAGCTTTGGCCCCGATTACATCATTCCAAAGCCCTTCGACGCTCGGGTCCTGCTTTGGGTGGCCCCGGCGGTTGCCAAGGCTGCGGCAGACTCCGGAGTGGCTCGCGAGCCCGTCGAGGACCTCGACGCCTACCGTGAGCATCTGCATCGGCTTGTCGAGCGCGCTCGTGGGCTCATGCAGCCCCTCATTCAACGAGCCCGTGCGGCCAAGTCTCCGCGCATTGCGTTCTCGGACGGTCCGGCGTTGCCGGTGCTGCGGGCGGCGCAGATTCTTGCGCAGGAAGGCATCTGCACTCCGGTCCTGCTGGGGCCAGAGTGGAAGATTCTCAAGCGTGCCGAAGAGGCCCGCATCGACATGAGCGGCATCGAAATCGACGAATGCGATCCCGCGACCGAGACCTTCGATCGGCTGGCCAACACGTATTGGGAGGGCCGACGCCGCAAGGGTGTGACCAAGACCGGTGCCCGCTCGGCAATGCGCCACCGCAACACCTATGGCTCGATGCTGGTCCGTGAGGGCTTGGCCGATGGTCTGGTCGGCGGCCTGGGCCGCCCGTACAAGGACACCCTGTCGCCGGCCCTTCAGGCGCTAGGCGTGGCCCCCAACGCCAATGTGGTGTCCGGCACCTACGCGATGATCTTCAAGGCACGCCGCATCTTCTTCGGCGATTGCACGGTCAACATCGAACCCGATGCCGAGACCTTGGCCGAGATTGCGTTGAACACGGCCCGGGTGGCCGAGACCTTCGGCGTCACGCCTCGGGTGGCGATGCTCTCCTATTCCGACTTTGGCGAGAACCGGCAGGATCCGAACGTCGCCAAGGTCCGCCGGGCGGTCGAGATCGTGCGCAAGCGGCGACCCGACCTTGAGATCGACGGCGAGATGCAGGCCGACACAGCGGCGAACTGGGAAAAGATGCAGAATCTGTTCGGATTTACGTCGCTGTCGGCGGCACCGAATGTGCTGGTCTTCCCGAATCTCACTGCCGGAAATATCGCCTACAAACTGCTCATGAGCTTGACGGACGTCGAAGTTGTCGGCCCGCTGCTGAACGGCATTGACGGGGCGGTCGGTGTCATTCCGACCGGCGCCACGGTGAACGAAATCGTGAACATGGCGACGTACACCGCTGTGGCCTCGCTCGAGCGAAAGCGCCTGAAGTCATAGCAGGCTCAAGAGCTGTCGCTACGGGACAATCCACCGTCGACAGGCCTTGCACGCCACCATGACCGCGCCGCGTCGAGCATCGGCGATCATGCCCGGTGGAGGCATGGTCATGCAGCTGGTGCAGGCCTTGTCCTTGTCGAGGAAGGTGATGGCCCGCTTGCGCCGCTTGCGCACTAGGTCGTACTGGATCATCAGATCGCGGCGCACCTCGGCGGCGGTGGCGTCTCGGCGCCCTTGTTCCGCATCGCGCAGTCCCTGCAGGCGGTCGATCTCGGGAGGAGCGACTGCACGGGCCTCTTCGAGGGTCTGCTCGGCATCGGCGAGCTGGCCTTTTCGAGCCCCGAGGGTGTCGTCGAGGGCCTCTTGCAGCTCCATATTCTCGAGCTGTTCGGTCTCGAGGCGGTCGAGGATTTCGGTGACCTGTGCGACCTGCCTGTCCGCCGTGTCTTCGTCCACCGAGCCCATCTCGAGGGCGCGATGAGCCCCACGCTTGCGCTGCTCGTAGCTGTTGACGTCGCGGTTTAGGCGGCCCGACTCGGCGAGTGCGTCGCGAATCTCTTGCTTGATTTGGGCCAGGGCAGCCTCGGCGTCTCGAACGGCCTGCTCGGCATCTGGCCGCAGGGCCTTGGCGGCGGCCAGCTGTTCGTCCAGCTTCTTGAGCGCCTCGTCGTGGGTGTCGAGGGCAATGACATCTTGAAGGTCTGCGTTCATCGGTCGAGCAGGGTACCACCGGTTACCGGGGAGGGGAGAGGGCCTGTAGCTCAGTTGGTCAGAGCACCCGGCTCATACCCGGAGGGTCCCAGGTTCGAGTCCTGGCGGGCCCAATCCGCGACCGCTCTCCCTAGCCGTCAATAAACGAGCGAAGCCGCTTCGAGCGGGAGGGGTGGCGTAACTTTCGAAGCGCTT
>CAYYHT010000956.1:0-2628 GCA_964471355.1 uncultured Enterobacteriaceae bacterium | reverse complement strand
CGCTGCCTCCCGCGGACTGCCGCGATGAGCTTGCGCGCTTGGCGCACGAACCAGGGCGTCTTGAGGGCAATCTGCTTTCCAGTCTGCCGCTGGCTGACCAGGTAGTCGACGATGGCCTCGGGGGTGGTGAACTCGCAGGTGTCGGGGTGGATGTACCGGGGATACCGGATGTAGACCCCGGCTACGAGCTCGTCGAGGGTCAGCCGCCGCGTTCGCCGGTCAAGAGTATGACGGTCCTCGGTCAGTCCCCATCCGGCATAGAAGGGCAGCCCATAGACGACCACTTTCTTGCCACACATCAGGGCTTCGAAGCCGGTGAGCGAGGTCATGGTGTGCAGCTCGTCGCAGGGCTCAATGCACTGATGCAGCGAGATGTTCTCGACCACCATGTCCGCGAGCTGTGAGCGCTCGGATTCCGGAATTCGGCCCACCCGGTTGCCGGTGACGACGTCGGGGTGCGGCTTGTAGATGATGAATGCGTCTGGACGAGCCTGACGGGCGGCTCTCAGCAGTCCAGCGTTCGTGTTCACGTCCTGCGTCCCCAGGCGAATGCTGGCGTCATCTTCGACTTGGCCAGGCACGAGCACGACGGTCTGGCCGGGCTTGGAAGGCACCTGCAGCGGACGGTTGTCCCCCACGTTGTACTTGCTGATCTTGCTGGCAACCACGAACTCGCGCAGGCCGGTCGCGCGCTGCACTTCGCTGTCGCTGAACCCGCCCTGCTCGAGCAGAAACTCAAGGTCGCTCGGAGAGTTCGGGTCGAAGTAGATGCCCCGGCTATCGATGACGAGGCTTGCCGGCGTGGTGAAGTCGGACCCCAGCCCAACCGAGCGCAGGAACCCGTCCTCCATCCTCCACACCACCAGCCCCCTGGAGCGAGCCAGTTCGTCGAGGCCGGGGTGATCTTTGCGACCCCAGGCGACATACCGGGAGTGCTCGGTCGTGGCGACCTTGCGCGCACTGCTGACGTTGGATGCGAAGTCCACCACGGTTCCGGGGGAGCGCAGGAAGGGCTGGATGAGTGGGCGCTTCCACCACGAAAAGCCAATGGGGATGAAGTGCGCCTGGTTCAAGCGAAACCACTCGCGCTGCAAGGCCAGATGCTCGATGACACGCTCGATTTCGCAGGGTTCGCCTGTGTTGGGGTCGATGTAGCGGCTGTAGAAAATGTAGGCGGCCGCGAAGACCTGCTCAACTGTGCGTGCCACTCCACGGCGCGGGTGATCCCGTCGGTCGTGTGTCAGCTGCCAGCCCGCATAGAAGGGAGCACCGAAGCACACCACCTCACAGCCCGCCATCAGCGCCTCGAAGCCCATCAGTGAGGTTCCGACGTACACCTTGTCGATGGTCGCCAGCAGCTCTTGGGGTTCGATATAGGCCGACACCCAGTGCAGCCGGGGGTGTTCGACCCGAGGAACGCAGCCCTTCTTTTTGCCGGCGATGACGTCTGGATGGGTCTTGACGAGAATCTGGGCGTCTGGATTTTCATCGAGTGCGGCCTGAAGCATGTCCTCAAATCGGTACTCTGGCATCAGGCCATATTTCAGCGACATATCGCCTGCGGTCTGGTCGATGACCAAAACGGTCGGCCCGTCGAATCTGGGCAGCTCAGGGTTGTTGGGCGGCGCGTCGTTGTACTTGGACAGACCGCTTCGGACGATGGCGTCGATGGCGCTGCGTGCCCGAGTCTGGAGGGCGGGGTCTGCCAGCGGGTCCGCGTCGGTCCCCGGCTGTTGAGCCAGCATCTGTTCGAGTCGTGAGGGGGCCCCGCCGTCGTAGTAGATGCCCACGGGGTCGATGACCACGGACAGAGGAGGGGCACCGCGAACGCCGAGGCCGACCGAGCGCAGGAAGCCGTCCTCGAGACGGACCATGGGCAGGCCGTGTTTCTGGGCATATGCAGCGGGCTTTTTCGTGTTTGGCTTTCGTCCCCAACCCACGATTGCGTCGAGACGGGCGGCATTTCGATCCCAGGGGGATGTCACGGCCTCAGTCGTTCCAATCAGGGCATTCAGGTGTGGAATGCGGGCAATTCCGCGCGAGAACACGCCGACCCTGCGCATGAGGGGAAGGTCATAGGGCGAGCCCTGGCTCATGCCTGGTCCGCAAACAGGGCGCGGACCCGTTCGAGATCGGCTGGGGTGTCGACCCCATGTCCTGGGGGCTCCTCGACGACGGAGACCACAATGCGGATGCCCGCTTCAAGGGCGCGCAGTTGCTCGAGGCGCTCGGCCAGCTCGAGGGGGGAGGGAGGCAGGGCTGCGAAGCGTCGCAGGGTACCGGCGCGGTAGGCGTACATGCCCAGGTGCCGCAGAGCGCCAGTGCTAGGCAGCTCATTTGGTTGGCCATGTGCGAAGGCGTCACGGACCCAGGGGATAGGCGCCCGTGAGAAGTACATGGCCGATCCAGCCGCGTTGCGCACGAGCTTGACCACTGAAGGGTCGAACCACTCGTCGGCGCTGTGAATGGGTGTGCCCACGGTCGCGATCCCCGCGTCGGGATTGGCTTCGAGCAGCTCGGCGAGCGCATCGAGCTGTTCTGGGGGGATGGCCGGCTCGTCCCCCTGCAGGTTGACGATGATGACGTCGTCACTCCACCCCTGCTTTTCGACCACCTCGGCCAGTCGAT
>CAYYHT010000955.1:0-2628 GCA_964471355.1 uncultured Enterobacteriaceae bacterium | reverse complement strand
ACTGCGACGTGGGTACCGCCGGCGGGTTCCCATTCGCTGGCCTGATGCTGTTCGCTACGCTCATCCGCCGCCGCCGCCGGTAGGCCCCTGCTACTCCTGCTTGCCGCACTCGCCGGTGCTCACCCATGCACCGGCATCTTCGACGAAGCGACCCGCTTTTCGTTCAACGCCGAGACGTTCGCCGACGACGCCAACGACGTGCCGGTGCTGATTACCCACACATCGACTCCGGCGTTCGACTTTGCCGCGCAGAACGGCTGGGACATCGCGTTCTTTGCCGAAGACGCCACCCCCTATCACTACGACATTGACACGTGGTCTGCCACCGAGCTCGCCCTGTGGGTGCAAGTGCCGATCATCCGTGCCGGCGAGTCCAAGCAGCACTTCTGGTTTTGCTGGGGCAAGTCAGGCGCCCCCTTCGATCTGTCGGACAGCGCGACGGTCTGGAGCGCGTTCGCGTTCGTCCACCACTTCAGCTCCATCGCGGCGGGAACGGCGCCGGCAGGCCGTTCGCAGACCCCCACCGGCATTGGACTGATTCCGGGGCCGGTCGCGAGCGCCGGGGAGTTCACAGGAGCGGGCTCGGTGCTCGACATCGAACCTGGACTCGACGACGTCCTGGGCGCCGACGTGACCACGAGCTTCTGGGTCGACTGCGCCAGCGGTGGCTGCAGCGACGTGCTGATCGACACCCCCGACCTGCAATGGGGCGGCCTGAGCAGTGCCGGTGGCACCCTCGACTTGTCGGCCGACGTGCAGGGCGCCAGTCTGTCCACGGGACCCCTAAGCGGCACGCGCCACCACTTCTCGATGACGCGAACCGCCGCATCGGGTGACGTCGCCCTGTACGTCGACGGTGAGCTGAGCAGCTCGGCGGTGGGCAGCACCGGCGCCCTCGACGTGTCTGGATCGGACCCTGGACGCATCAATGGCGAGATCGACGAGCTGCGCGTGGCCGGGCAGGTGCGCACGGCGACGTGGATTCGCGCGTCCTACCGCAGCCAAGCCCAGACACTGCTCACCGAGTGCGGCGACGCCGATGGAGACGAGTCCGACCGCTGCGACGAAGACTGCGACGACACGAGCGCCGAGGCGTGGCCGGGCGGAGTCGAGATCTGCGACGGCCTCGACAACGACTGCAACGGCAGCACCGACGGGGCCGATGCCATCGGACAGACCACCTTCTACCCTGACCTCGACGGCGACGGCTTCGGCGACCCATCCAGCCCCACCGACGCCTGCCAGGCTCCGCCGAACTACACCACCGACAACACCGATTGCGTCGACACCGACCCCAATCAGTACCCAGGTGCGGTCTGGTACCAGGACTTCGACGGCGACGGCTGGGGAGATCTGCAGCAATCCCAAGTCCGTTGCACACAGCCGGCCGGCTGGGCCGCCGAGCCAGGAGACTGCGACGAGACCGATGCGGCCTTCTATCCAGGGGCTCCCGAAGAGGACTGCAGCGACCCCAATGACTACAACTGCGACGGCGGAGGCGGATTCGACGACCTAGATGCCGACGGGTCACCCGCCTGCGAGGACTGCGACGATTCCGATGCCCAGCGCAGCCCAGGCGCCACAGAGGTCTGTGACAGCATCGACAACGACTGCGATGAACGGGTCGACGACGACGACGACGACCTGGACATCAGCACCGGCACGACCAGCTACTACGACGCCGACGGCGACGGATTCGGACACCCCGACCACATGCGAACCAGCTGCAACGTGCCCGAGTGGCATGTGTTGCAGTCCGGCGACTGCAACGACGTCGATCCGTCGATTCATCCCGGCGCCGAAGAGCACTGCAACAACCGCGATGACGACTGCAACGGCAGCGCCGACGACAACGCGACCGAGGGCCTGCTGCTGTTCTACACCGACGCCGATGGAGACGGATTTGGCACCGACGCCTTCTTCCCCGAAGAAGCGTGCCCCACAGCGGGTCCTGAGGGCATGGTCGACCGGCCCGGGGACTGCCACGACGGGGACGACACGGTGTTTCCACTCGCTCCTGAACAGATCGGCGATGGCGTCGACCAGGACTGCGACGGCAGTGACCTAGACGAGGCGCCAGATTCCGACCGGGACGGCATCTCGGACGAGCACGAGACCGACCGCTTGGGAACAGACCCCGAGTCCAAAGACAGCGACTTTGACGGCCTGCATGACGGCGATGAGCTGTGGGTGCACGGCACGCGACCGACGGACTCGGACACCGATGATGGCGGCGCCATGGACGGGCGCGAGGTCAAGAAGGGCACCGATCCTCTGGACCCCACAGACGACGCTCAGGCCGTCGGCGGGTGCAACGCCACCGGTGGTTCGAGCGGTTGGTGGCTGGTATTCGCCGTTGCCCTGGCTACGCGGCGTCGGACTGTTTGACCTGCCTAGTGCGGCGGCATCAACGTAAAGAGCGCGACCTTTGCAGAGACATCGAATGCCGTGGCCACCAAACCCACGGCGACCGCCTTCTTCATCTCGGCCCTCATCAGCACGGCCACGGCACCGATGGAGACGAGACAGCGAAACAAGACCGATAGGAACAACGCGGTGAAGAAGGCGTTGTTCCCCTGAACGCCCAGGCTCACGACCCAAGCGACCGCGAGAAAGTCGATCATCCCG
>CAYYHT010000954.1:0-2631 GCA_964471355.1 uncultured Enterobacteriaceae bacterium | reverse complement strand
CGACGTGCGTGGGCTCGACCGAATTCGAGCGCTCGTTCAGGCGCGCTACGAGCTCGGACCTGGAAACCGCCTTGCGGTCGGCTACCGCAAGGACTTTGAGGACTCATGGTTCGCGAACTACCTCGCGCTCAACTACATCTACGGGCGCCTCGACAACCGATTCGGGCCCCGATTTGGCTCAACCCTCGAGACCGGAGTACGGCTCGAGAACTATGCGTCGGTGGCGAACGGTCGCGCTGACGTGCTGATTCGAGTGAAGGGCGACGTGTCCTTCTATGTACAGGAATGGTTCGCCATCAGTGGCGGCGCATGGTGGACCGAACGTGTCTCGAGCGACAGCCGCATCGAGTACGACGACGTCAACATCCATCTCCTGACGAACTTCAGCTACTAGGTCACCCAAGTTTTCTAGACTTTCTGGGTGATTTGACTGAAGGATTGGCTGTGCTGACCGCACAAAGCGACTAGGATGGCACCGGTGTGTGCCCTGGAGGCTCGCGGATTGCAGCGATTGCTGACCACGATTGGGATGGTTTTTCTGATGGGCTCGTCTGTCGCTTCGGCAGATGAGTACACGGTAGGAGCCGGAGACCTGCTCTCGGTGCACGTCCACAACGAAGGCGACCTGTCGCGTTCAATACAGGTGGGCGACAGCTGCCGCATCGAAGTCGGCCTGATTGGACTCATCGATGTCTGCGACAACACGGTGGTCCAGATCGCCGACCTGATTCGAGACGGTCTGGCCGAAGGCTACTTGGTGAACCCGCAGGTCACCGTTGAGATCAAAAAGTACGGTAGCCAGACGGTCCAGGTCATCGGCGAAGTCAAGAAGCCAGGCGAGGTCGTACTCGATGGCCAGCTGAGCCTTCTCGAGGTCATCGTGGCCGCTGGAGACCGCAAAGACGGCAGCGTGGTCGATGTGAAGTTGGTTCGCGGCAGCGACATTCGACTCTTTGACCTGCAGACACTGCCCTCGATGAATCCGCCGATCTACGTCGAATCCGGCGACACCATCATTCTCGAGCAGCCTCGATTCGTCTATGTGACTGGCGGAGTCAAGAAAGATGGACCCGTCAGCTTTAGGCAGGGCCTGACACTCACGCAGGCGCTGACAAGCGCGGGCGGCACGTCCGAGTTCGGACGGCTCAGCGGTGCTCGTCTCGTGCGGGCTGACGGCGAGCAAATCAAGATCAACATCAGCGCCATTCAGGCCGGACGGCAAGCCGACATCGTGCTGATGCCGGAAGACCGCCTGATCATCCGGGGCTACTGAGCGCTACGCGTCGGGACCGAACTTCGGGTTCTGGTACCACCGCCAAGCGTCCGCGAGGATGACATCGAGGTCACGTTCGGCCCGCCAGCCTAGTTCTGCCTGCACCTTGGTGGGGTTGCTGACAAGGGTGGGGGGGTCTCCGGGCCGCCGCGGCTCATCGAGTACGTCGCTGAACTGCTTGCCGGTGACGCGCTCGACCGCCTCGATGAGTTCTTTGACCGAATAGCCGCGTCCGCTACCGAGATTCCAGGCGCCGCCTTGACCGCCTTGCAGCAGCATGTCGAGTGCCTTGTGGTGTGCTGTGGCGAGGTCCAACACGTGGACGTAGTCGCGGACACATGAACCGTCTGGTGTTGGGTAATCCGACCCAAAGACAGCGAAGGTCTTGCCTGCCGTGAGTCGTTCAAAGGCCACGGGAATGACATGGGTCTCGGGGTGATGAGCCTCGCCGAGAGAGCCGTCCTCGGAGGCGCCGGCTGCGTTGAAGTAGCGCAGGCAGACGCTGTTGACGGTGCCGACGCGGCGTGCGTGCTTCAGGATGGCCTCGACGACCGCCTTGGTCTCGCCGTATGGACTGATGGGTGCGTGAGGGGTGTCCTCGGTGATTGGCACGACAGCAGGCACGCCGTACACCGCACAGGTCGACGAAAAGACGAGCTTGTCGCAGCCTGCCCCGGTCATGGCATTGAGCAAATTCAGGGTTCCGCCGACGTTCACGTCGTAGTACTCGACGGGCATGTCGACGGACTCACCCACGGCCATGAGCGCAGCAAAGTGCATGACCGCGTCGATGTCTCGAGACAGCGCTGATTCAAGTGCCGATCGATCACGCAGGTCGCCGACGATCAACTCGCCAACGACAGCCTCGCGGTGGCCTTGGCTCAGATTGTCGAATGTGATGACCTCATGACCTGCAGCAGCAATGTGCCGCGCACAGTGTGAGCCCACGTAGCCGGCACCGCCTGTCACTAGAATTCGAGCCATCGGGTTCCCTCCTCATGCTGGGGGAGGGCCTATAACGTGGGGTTTTGGGCGTCGATTGCTCATGCAGCACATGAGCTAAAGACATGACGTGTCAAGAAGTGGTAGTCTCGGGTACCCCAGGAGCGCCTTTGTCCGCCACTGACCGAATCATGCATCTGTTTTCGGACCGCCACCGCGAGATCCTCACCATTCTTGGTGTGCTCGGCTGTGGTTTTGCGACGGTCTCGCTGTTGGGCTGGCATCCGGGTGATCCCACGCCTTTGAATCCCGGCACGGGGCGAGTTGAGAACTACTGCGGACCGATTGGCGCGACCCTCGCCGACGCTCTGTTTGGGCTGTTGGGCCATGGTGCGTGGATTGTCACGCTGCCCATC
>CAYYHT010000953.1:0-2642 GCA_964471355.1 uncultured Enterobacteriaceae bacterium | reverse complement strand
TACCGGGCCCGTCAGCGCACACTGGACCGGGACGTCGCCATCAAGACCATGCACGTGCTCGACTTCGGCAGCGACGAGCAGGTGGAGCGCTTTCTTCGTGAGGCGTCCGCATGCGCCCAGATGAGCCACAGCAACACCGTGCGGGTGTTCGACTTTGGCCGCGAAGACGACGGTGTGTGCTGGCTGGCCATGGAATACCTCGAAGGAGAGTCCCTTCAGGCGCTCGTCGAGCAGTTCACGTCGCCGAGCAGATTGCCTTGGCCCTGCAAGAGGCCCACGAGGCAGGCGTTGTGCACCGCGACGTGAAGCCTGCAAATGTGATGCTGGTTCGCCAGGGCGATGACCCAGACCACGTCAAGGTGGTGGACTTCGGCCTGGTCAAGCACATCGACGAGGACTCCATGTCCGGGGACACGGGCTCGATGCTGGGCTCACCCCAGTACATGGCGCCCGAGCAGGTTCAAGCCCAGACCATCGATCACCGAGCCGACATCTACGCTCTGGGCATGGTGCTGTACCGCATGCTCACAGGAAGGGTCGCATTCGAGGGCGAGACACTGCCCCAGCTGATGTACGCCCACGTGCATGTGCCCGTGCCCCCGTTCTCGGCGCTCGAAGGAATCCAGAAGATTCCGCCGCAGCTCGAGAAAGTCGTCATGAAGTGCCTGCAGAAAGACCCGGCCGAACGCTTCGAGTCCGCCGCGGACCTGGCAACCGCCCTGCATCGCATGGCGCGAAAGATGGGCGGCACCGTGGCATTGCGCTCAGCTCAGGGTGCCCCAGCGCCACCTGCTGTGCCCACCGAGCTCGACATGCAGCCGCCGACCATTGAGACGGCGGCCTTCATGGTGCCCAAGACGTGGGTCTACACTGGACTCGCCGTCGCTTTTGGCATCGGATTCGCCGCTGTATTCCTAGCCATCTGGGGCTAGATGGTGCGCACCAGGCGGATGCTGACCACCGGGTCACGCGTGCCCAGCCTGGCATGACGTCCTCGATATGCTGCCCGGGCGCCCCGCGGACTTCCGCACCAGTTTCCTCCTCGCAGCGCGAAGATGGTCGTGGGGTCGGTGATCGACGCGGGGTCTGGAGCGGGAAGGGCTCGGTCCCCGTCGAGGGGGGGGCCACCGCGCACAAAGGGGTCGGCCACCCAGTCGCATACATTGCCGCCGAGTCCTCGAATGCCGTACACGCTCTCATCTACGGGAAATGCATCGACCGAGACCAAGCGAGGATGACTCGCAAAGGTGGCATTCATCGATGTCCATGACGGATCGGCAAAATCACCCCAGGGGGTTGCCCGGCCGTCGACCCCTCGAGCCGCTTTCTCCCATTCGTACTCACCGGGGAGCCGCCACCCAAGTCCGGTTCTGGCCGCGTACCAGTCCGCGTAGGCGTTGGCGGTCAGCCAATCGACGAAGATGACGGGCCAGTCGAGCTCCCACTTGTCACCGTCGGAGTCCGCACCCACAAAGTAGTTGCCATCATCGCCAAGGTGGTACGCCGTCGGCGCGTCTCCGGTCTGCCGGCGCTCGCGAGGCACATGGCGTGCGGCGTCGGCCGCGCGCCCGGTGGCCACCAAGTCGTTGAGGAACACCAGAAACTCAGCGTTGGTCACCGGATGGGTAAGCATCGTAAATCCAGGCACCCAGACCCGACCTGCTGGCAGGGAGTCCACTGACTGCGGGTCCCCTCCAAGCAGCGCGTAGCCGGGGGGCACGTAGCATTCGTCCGATGAGAAGCTGCCGGCCTTGGGCAGCACGATGGCGCCGCCATCCCACAGGTCCAAGCGGCCCAGGAAGATGGGATAGCGCACGGTCTCGTGCCCCGGCGCAGACAGCTCGGCGACATAGCTGCCCATGGGCAGGAACAACCCCTGAAGCGGCGTCGAACCCAACTGTCGGTCTGGCACCAAGACCATGCGGCGACCGCGTTCTTCGTAGCGAAACAGCTCGACGGCTGCCCCGGCGGGCTCGCTCTCGAGGGTCAAGACCCCGTGCCCTTCGAGGTAGGTCAGCGCTTGGGAACGCGCCAAGTGAGTGTCGGGCAGTGATGCGGCATGCTCACGAAGCTGCACCTCAAGGCCAACCACCGCGTCGGCATCGCGGGAGCGCTCTGCCGCCGAGTGCAGGTCCTGGTAGTGGGCCAGCAGCTTTTCATGGGCCTCGGGAAGCTGCGGTGACTCGGCGAGGGCAGCACGCAAGGTCGTGCGGTATTCGGCCGCCACCCTCGTTGCCTCACGACGCCTCTCCAGCGCCCGATCCGCCATCTCCCATCCCTGCATCTTCTGTTCGGCGGGGGCCGACTCAGCCACCTCGGACAACAACGTGTCGGACTGTGCTTTGAGGGAGTCTGCCTCGGCACGCAGCCGCCCGACCTGTGGCTGCAGGCGTTCAGCGGTTCGCACCAGGCGCAAGGCCCGGTCACGCTGCCTGAGACCGTCGAGCCACGAGCCCACCTCCACCGCGAGCTCACGGGCCGTCGGGTACCGGTCCGATGGGTCGCGGGCCATGGCATTGGCACAGATCTCGACGAGGTCACCGGGTTCACAAACCAGGTGTTTGGGAGGCTCCATCCTCACCAGTCCCAACACCTCCTGACTGGACTTGCGGCCGTAGGGGACGTCGCCGCTGAGAATCTGG